>PAWP01000017.1 GCA_002714125.1 Gammaproteobacteria bacterium | reverse complement strand
ATCTTGCTCTGGGCCTATACATTGCGCGCATGATTGCCGAATTTAACGACGGCAAAGTCACACTGCGCGACCACCGCACCGGCGTCGCGGCCGCCGTTGAGCTGCCCGGTGGACGCCTGACGAGCCGGTTACTACGCTGAGGGCCGACCGCAATACTGTGTCGGCGGACTGGGTGCAGGACATACGTACCTGACCCTGCTACCAACCGTCCGGTTTCGGCCGGTAGAGCTCTCGCCCGCGTGGCTCGGCACTTCCGCTGTATTGTGGATTAAGTGCCCGGACCCGNGCCGCTGANGCNNCGGGCCATGTCTCCGGTACTGGATGNTTCTTGCGCGCCATCTGTGCCTGGACGCGTTCTGGTANACCGGCAAAGTCGGGCTGAAACCANAGCGTGATGACCGTTCGCCAGGCGGCACTGTCATTCGCATGTGCGGAATGCAACAGACGGGCGTCGCCTATCACCAGNTCACCAGCTCTCACTGGAACATCGCATTCATCAGGGCGATCACTGAACGCGGGCAAGGTCATATCCGAGGCGCGGGAGATNGACTCCGTGTGCGGGTTGCCTACGTGTTCATGCANANTGTTGTGAACGAGGTGAGAGCCAGGAATGACCCGCAGGCAGCCATTGACGGGTGTGGTGTTCGACAAGTAGTACATCAGAAATACCTGCTGCGGCCTTGGCTCGTAGGCCGACGGATCGCCCCAGGCGAACCAATCNTAGTGCCAAAACAAACGCGGGCTGCGCGGCGGTTTGCTGATCACGTAGCCGTCGGTGAATCTGGGTTGATCGAAGCCCATGCTGGCCAGGCAGTCGAGTGCCGGTTTCCAGGCAATCAGGTCAGCATAGGCCGGGTCCACCATCGTTGACAGCATGGTGCCCTGGGAGCGNCGTCGTTCACGNCGCTCAGAGGGTTCAGCCGCACACAGGCGTTCGCTGAGTTCCCGCAGCTTAGAAAGCAGCGGCTCCGTCAGAACCGATGAGAAGACGCAGAAGCCATCACGCACAAGCCCTTGAAGTTGTCCAGACGCCGCTTCAGCCACTCAAATCACACCTTTGTTGCGCATCTGCGCAATCTCATCCTCGCCGTAACCCAGTTCCCGCAGAATCTCGTCCGAGTGCTCACCTNGNTTGGGTGGTGCCTTGGGCTCAACCGGTGGCACNCTGGTCACCTGAACTGGGTGCTTGACGAGCAGTGGTACTCCGAACCCNGGGTCCTCGGGTTNNACCGCCATGTTGTTAAGCAAGACCTGTTCGTCTNTAGCCTTCTCCTCAACNTCAGCCACGAGATTCACAGGNACATCGTACTGATCGAAAATGGCCATCCANTCGGTAGCANTGCGGCGCCCGATAATGGCCTGGATTTCATCACCAAGGGCGACGCGGTTCTCATACATGAGTTCGGGNGTNGCAAANCGCTCATCCGTGAGCAGCTCTGNCGCATCCATCGCAACAAACAGCANCGACACGAGTTCAGTGTTACGCACCATATTCATCTGCAGCCAGCGCCCGTCGGCCGCCTCGTACAACCTAAACATCCCGCCCGATTGGNTGCGTGCGTTGCGGAACAANGCGGTGTTACCCCCTGCCATCGCGCCNTGCGCAATAGCGCTGCAAGACCAGAGACCATTGGCGAGTAGGGATGTGTGCACCATGCCTCCTTCTCCAGTCCGCTCGCGGTGCAGCAAGGCCGTCACAATACCAGCATAAATCGCCACCCCTGTCGGGTGATCGCCCATCCCGGAGAGGCCCTGCACNGGGGGCGTCCCNGGTGAGCGCATCAAGTCCATCAGCCCGCTGCGGGCCCAGTAGGCAAGCTGGTCAAACCCCTTCCTAGTGCGCTCAGGCCCTCGTTCGCCGTAGGCGGTAAGCGAGGCATAGATCATGTCAGGCTTGAGCGGCTTCAGATCCTCATAGGTCAGACACAACGACTCACGTACCGAATACGGGTGATTGGTAATAAACACATCGCAGCCTTCAACCAGTTTGCGCAGGACCCGAATTCCCTCTTCAGTCTTCAGGTCAAGGCAGATCCCACGCTTGTTGCGGCCATCCATCTGCCACATGTAATCCTCGCCGCCCAGCACCGTCTCAGGCACATCGCGGATGATACGCAGCATGTCACCAGTTCCCGGCTGTTCGANCTTGATCACGTCGGCGCCGAAGTCGCCAAGCATCATCGCTGCTGCNGGGGCAGCTATTACGGTGGCGGCGTCGATGACACGCAGCCCGGAAAAGAGGTGGTTGTCCAAAGGTTGCTTCCAGGGCAGAACAGGCGACTGGATGATCGCTCAACGCGTCCGGAAATGCGAAACGAGGCAAGGAATGCCNCCGATGGTCCCGCTNTGCAGCGCTCCAAGCAAACGACCTAAGCGCAAATTAGCGGCGCATGTCGTAATTGTAGAACGCAACCGTTCGATCGTCGGTTTCGAGCACCGCGCACGAGAGCTTCTTACCGTTGCTGGGGTCCTGGCCAAGACCAGCGGAGCCCGGGTTCACTATCAGGGTGCCATTGACCTCGCGCGCGAGCTGCATGTGGGTGTGCCCATAGATCGCGATGTCGAAGTTAAGTTCTCCCAGGCGTGCAAGGTCACGACTATGCGGGTAGATGTACTCTTCGTATGGCTCCCAAGGCGTCGAGTGGAACATAAGCACCTCGCGGCCACCCAGTGCCGCCTCGACAAAATGTGGGCGGTCCCGCACCCAGGCCAGTAACCGCTGATCCACGTTGGGGTTGTTCTGCGCCCGCTCCCCGGAAGGTGCAAGTAGCATATCTTCATGGTTACCGAGAATGTAGCGAGCGCCGATCTCCTGAATCCGCGCCACTACCTCATTCGAAAAGCGGTACTGATTGAACGCGTCACCCGCACACCAGACTTCATCCACACTACCCATCAACGCGAGAGCATCGTCGAGACCGTTGAGATTGCAATGAATGTCCGAGACGAGACCGACGCGCAAAACGCTACCCGAAACCAGGAAAGAAGCCGATAGTACCGGCTGTAGCCAGCCGACGCATCGCGTGAGAAGCGCGTCAATTGACGAGTTCGGTCAGTTCCTTCTGCGGCCCAATTGCAAAGCGCCCACCTGGACCGATGTACTGCTGCACCATTAGCGACTGGAACTCGGCCTTTTCGCGCGCGTTCAGGCCGACATATGCATCAGACCGCATAAACTCGAGGTAGGATTGAGACGTGTCGTTCTTGGGCAGGATGTACATCGGGATCATAGCCTGCAGCATGGCACCACGCTTTTTGTCCGTCCGGTTGACCCCAGCGCGGTGCCAGGTACGAGCATCGTACAGAATGATGCTGCCACCCGGCGCCTCAATCACGTCCGCTTCGACGCCGTTGTATGGCAGCCCGCGCTTCTCTCGATAGTCAGGCCGGTAAACCAGTTCTGCGGTACCCCAATCGGCGGGAGGCCCTTCATCCCGGGTGTGGGAACCCAGTTTAAACACGGTNGCCCCACCCACCTTGCTGAATTCGGAGATACAGACNTTGCGCTGCACCCCCAGCACCACCTGGCCAGTGCCCGCCGGTACCCGCCCTTCGGCTGGCACACCCCAGTGATAGGGGTAATCAGAATGCCAGCCCTGCACAGCACGCTTGCCGTCGTCCGGCATCAGCACCGCCAGACCCGGGGTATGTCCGAGTTTCACATCGGGCAGTCCCATGTACTGACGAACGACCCAGAGTGACACCGGTTCGGCCGCTGTACGGGCGATAGCGGAGCTCTGACAAAGCTGCGGTACCGAGCGATCGTATTTCTGATCGGCGTATCGATCAGTGCAACCTACCTGCTCTAAACCCTCGACCAGTTCAGGATCGAGCACGCCGGTGAGGCACACCCAACCGTGTTCGCGGATGTGTGCGGCGTAAGCAGAAGGCAACTGTTCAGGCCCATGGCGAGGCTGAAACGGCACATCTGCAGCATCAGTGCCTGAAGTCGGGACCACGCCCTCTGCGGTCATTGCTGCCTCAAGTGCTCGCCCGCTCGTCGCGTGCACGTAGCCGTTGCCTTCGGCACGCCACATCGCGGCGTCATCCGCATCGCGGCCGACGCTGAGGGCGCAGGCCTCCTCGCGCAGAAAACGCCCATCGGGCGCGGTAAGTAGCGTGAAGTTAGTCCCGGTCGATTCGAACCGAACTACCCGTTCGGCGAACTCCTCAGAATGCTGTTTAGACATGGTTGCCTCCTTCTCGCCCAATTATACGACCGCGGCCGAGCGTACCTGTGCGGACTCCGCTTTGGCCTTTCTACCGCAGACCAAGGCCCCGCGGTAAGTGAGCCTCTGAGACAAGCACGGCAGCACGCTCAAGTACACCGTTAGCCCGGGCGCGGACCCACTCGTCACAACTCCAGATACCTGTGAGGTCGGACATGGGCTTTGCCTATTGCTCCCCGCGCGGCATGGACCGGCGCACTTCAGGATCGAAGCCGGACGCAACCCACTCGCACTGAGCGGTGTTCCAGTGGGAAAAAAAGAGCCGCACCTTCGGATCCGGGTGCATCACCAGACGCTCCGGGAAGAGATTCCAGTTGGTAAGCACGGGCGTTGGCGGGCGCATGTAGCGGTCCGAGGCAGGGAGCGAGCTTTTGAGCCAACCTCCGCGGGCGTAGTACTGGTGCCAAGTCCGGCGCATCTGGCGACCATCGCCGTCGAGGCGCGTATGGTAGAGCGCTGTGTCGTAGAGCACACAGGTACCTGCGGGACCTCGGATCGGCATCTCCACGTAATCATCGCCCAGACCTTCGTAAGCTTCACGCAGCGATTCAAAGGTGTTGCTACTTGGAACCACACAAAACGCTGGCGTCGTCTCGCTGACATCGGTCAGATAGTGGATGGCACACAGCCAATCAACCGGCATATAGGGACGCCGCGTAAACCTGTCCGCCACGGTTGCATCATGGTGGAAGTTCATAGCGCCGTGCCCGGAATTCTCTGGCGCCTCGCGGAAGTTGAACTCGCTGAAACGCGCCTTGTCTTCCCCGCCTAACAGCTCCGCCACAACCGAATAGGAACCCGTGTGCTGGGTATAGGGATCTAGTTCCGGGTAGTCCAACAACGGTTGGGAGTAGATAAGGCCCTGTCCTCGGTGATGTGGTTTGCGGTGCTCACCCAAGCCCCATCGTTCGGGTCTCTCCCTTTGCGTGCGGTTATAGAAATCATTGAGGTGCGCTATCTCATCGGCGTCAAGGCAGCCAAACAACACGACGTAACCGTATTCGGCAAAAAACTCGCAGGCCTCGTCCTTCTGGCTCGTGGGATCGAATCCCGGCGCCGGTGTCGGCGACGTGCGACCAAAGCCCTGGCTAGCGAGGTCAGCGTCACCTGAGAGGTTTTCCTGTAGTTCGAGTTTGACAGCCATCCACTTCGACCTCATTGCACCTAGAGTCTGAAGCGGCCCAATTTGCGGCCCGCCCGGATGGATGTCAATCAGGCCCTCGACCGAAGCTCTACAACAAGCGCCGCTTCATCGGGGAATTGCCCTGTCCGGTGCTTGCTGTAGACAAGCTCGCCGTCCACTGTCACGTCAAACACGCCGCCGGTACCCTCCTGAAGCGTTGCCTCAACGGCATAGGCTTTCTTAAGCTTGCCCGCCAAACTGACGGCGCGTGGCTTGTAGCCTCATCCCCCGCAATAGTCGATCTGGATATCCATTGCTCTTTCCCGCTCACGGTGTTCGATACATTCTGAGGCTTCCCCCGCGCTTTGCCTACCCCCTTGGACGAACCGCGTAGGACCATCAAGACCCTGGCGTGCGATACCCAGCGCTAATATGGGATTTGAGCCATGCGGGAGCATCCTGTCGAGGCAGGGTCAGTGCGGGTTCGCCTTTGCAACTGAGGCGATACATCAGTCTGGCATCTTCCGACGAGCGAATATTCACCTTCATGGGTGGCGAGTTGTGGAGGGTCATGTAGTTGTCCCAGATCGTGACATCGCCGGGATTGTGTACATGGTCGTAACGGAATTCAGGATTCAACACGTGGGCTTCAAGGTCATCCAATATACGGCGCGAAGCCTCTTCAGTCTCTCCGTCGACAAAGACAGGTGGCCGCACGCCCGGTCGAGAGGCCCAGATCGGACTGTGCAGGGACTCGAGCCCCGAGCGCGGATTACGACGTACTATTGGNGCCAGCCAGCCTGCATCACCTTCATTCAGCCGTCGNCGCAACCGTAACTTGCGACAATGCGCCTGTGCTTCGGATCCAAGTGCCGTAAACGCGGCTGCCGTGTCGACAAAGGCTGTTTCGCCGTCGAGGGGTAACCGCTTGCGACGATCCATGAGCTCGNTGGATGANCCTTCGAAATAGGGCTTCGCATCGTTGTCACCTGTATTGGGATCGGNAACCCAGTGACCATTCGCATCGCGTAGACCAGGGGCCTTGTGAACAAGAAACATAGACACATAGATCGGCAGTGGCTCGTACTCGATGTCGGTGTGCCAAGTACCGCCATGGACGGTTGTCGGCGGGCCAGAGGGAAGTTCCCCGGGTTTGGCTGGATTCCCACTGAAGTTGGCTACCACGAGCACCGCAGGCGAGTCGTGCGCCATACAATCGAGCCCCTCAAACGCTGCGTCGACTCTCGCGCTCATCCGCTGTGAACGGGGCCGCATCTCGATGGCCCCCTCGGTTGCACCATCACTCTGGCCCGGCTTGCCGCCACGCATGAAATTGCTTGGGTGCGGGACAGGTGCGCCCCAGTAGTTGGCAAAACGCTCAAACCTGTCGAGCGACAGCCGCTCTAGGTCCTGGCCGGGCAACGTGACGATTCGGTACCAGGCGAGTGCATCGAGGAGCGTTGNGACCTGGTTCGGAGCGAGCCGGTCCACAAGGTCCAGGCCGTGCAGGCGAACGCCTGCTCCACTGGCGGAAAGCGGACCTTCGACCGTGATGTTGGAACCAAACGCGGCCTGCATGCGCTCCTCGAGTGATGCGAGTGACAAAAGTTCTGGCATGTGGCGCTCCACGACGGATACCGCTACAGCGTATCCTGTTAGCGCTTGCGCCGCTTTCGCTAGGGCGCGGATAATCAGGATGTGGACNTCCCCACAAGAACATTCACCGGAAACACNCAGGAACAATCACAGGAAAAGCGTTGACCNAACCGGACCACCAAAGCAGCCCTGCCAGCGAAAGCGGACTAATCACGCTGACNACCGCGTCCCCGGCCGCGATGGCTCGCGCCTGGTGGCTGCCCTGCCTGGTGGGCGCAGCCGCAGTCCTATTTTTGGTAGATCCGACCGTCCGCTACACCATACTCGTCGCGACCTTACCACTGCTGCAAAGGGGCNCGCTGCAGGTACTTGGACTCGAACTGCCGAAGGCGCTCCGGCCACGTACGCCATGGATGTTCCACGTTGCGAGTTTCACTCTAATCGTCGTGGGCTGGACGGTGATGTTCACAATCCTCGTGATGGCCNNCGCACACATGGTGTTCAATGTCTACTTCTCATTCGACTCCATGAAGCAATCGATTCTTGGCGGCTGTCTGATATTTGTGGTGGCGGCCTGGTTCTGGTGGCCTTATTACGTCGCTAGTCTGCTGAATTCGTGGCCACGACACGACAAACGAGTCTTCGTAAAGGCCAGCAACCGTTGGGATGCCCTAATGAAGGCTTGGCGCCTGCGCCGTCAGACAGAGCGCAAATGGCCAGGATTNCTCGCTGTATCTGGGGTCGCCGGCACAGTTGTCGGCGCCAGCGCCACTGGAGCTTGGGACGGAATTCTGCCAACCGTGCTTGGACTTGCAGGGGTNGCCCTACTTGTGCCGCTCAACTGGATCGCCGTCAACGAGGCCCAGGCGCTCTGTGCCGATGAGGCCGCGAATATCGAGCAAGGAGCCGAGACCCCAGCGGACAACTGATCGTTCAGGCCTTGGTCGCAAGACAGCACTCGCCAGGGTGTTGAGGCTGCNAGNCNCGNCGTTGTGCACACCGCCGCTTGACTCTGAACCTGTTGTGANTGCGGGGTCGGGCGATGCAGGTAACGTGCGCGNNGANCCATTAAACCGCTTGGGGTTCGGGGCGCCCAAATCATGCAGACACACGTTCAGACAATCGAGATGGGTGGGACTTAGACAGCCTCCTCCGAATCCCAGATAATCTGTTGCATCGCAAGTGCAGGAATCGAACATGAGTCACGACATCGTCATCAGAAACGGCACCCTCGTCGACGGCACGGGCGCCGAACTCGCCGTGGGTGATGTAGCCATCAACGACGGACACATCACTGCCATCGGCGACGTACCTGGCATAGGTAAGGAGGAAATCGACGCAACCGATCAACTGGTGACACCGGGGTTTGTGGATCTGCATACCCACCTCGATGCCCAGATTGGCTGGGACCCGATGCTCACACCCATCAGTTGGCAAGGCGTGACGAGCGCCTTNCTGGGTAACTGCGGCGTGACCTTCGCACCCTGCAAGCCGGAAGATCGCGAACTCATCGCGGCCATGATGGAGACCGTTGAGGACATCCCACGTCAAGCGATCATGTCCGGCCTGCCCTGGTCATGGGAACATTACGGACAGTACCTCGACACGCTAGAGTCCCTGCAGCCTGCCATCAACGTAGGCGGCCTCGTTGGCCACTGCGCCGTGCGCTACTACGTCATGGGAGACAGCAGCGCAGACGATCAGCCAACGCCGGTACAGCAGGAGGAGATCGCGCGCATTGCGGGGCAGGCNGTGCGAGACGGCGCCATCGGCTTTTCCACCAACAGNTTTCTCGGTCACTACATGCCAGACGGACGCCACGTGCCCGGCACGCATGCCCACCATGAAGAGGTAGAGGCCATCGCCCGCGAAGTTGGCGCCGCAGGAGGGCTGATGCAGAACGTACTGAACCTGGGCGGCGACTTCGAAGGTGAAGAAGCCCTGTTGCGCAAGGAAGCGATTGCCTCGGGTGGCCGCGTGCTGTTTTCAATCACTGCCGGCGCCAAGGACACNTCAGGCAACCGCGTGCGCAAAATGCTCGAAAGCATGCAGGCGGATGGACTGGATATCAGCTCAATTTCAGTCCCTCGCGCTACCGGTGGTATCACGGGGCTGCAATGCGGCCTGCCCTGGCTGACAGGTGCCTGGGCTGAACTCACCCAGATGAACTTCGAGGGTCGGGTGCTGGCGATTGCTGACCCGAGCATGGTTGCGCGTCTCGTGAAGGATGCAGAACATAGCGACATGCGCGTCCCTGCCTCCGAGATTTTCTGGATGGGTGACGGCGCGCAGCCCGAACACGCCAACGCGCCGAGCCTCGCCNAGCTTGCCGAGGCAGCTATCGAAACGCCGGCCGAGACGTTCCTGCGCCTCACTCGCGAGAGCGGCGGTAAGACACTCTTCACGATGCGCTACTTCAACAAGAACCTGAAGGCGCTGGCACATCTCATCTCCAGCGACCGGTGTTTCCCAGGCCTAGGCGATGCTGGCGCACACGTCAGTCAGGTCATGGACGGTGGCTGGGCCACCTTTGTGATGACGCACTGGTGCCGGGACTCNGGTCTCTATGACATCCCGGAGGCCGTACGCCGCATCACATCNGGCCCNGCGCGCATCATGGGCCTGAGCGACCGAGGTACGCTTGCGGTTGGTAAACGCGCCGACGTAAACGTGTTCGACCTGGATAGCTTGCATGAGCGCATGCCGGAGATCGTGCATGATTTCCCACACGGGGCGCCGCGTTTCATCCAGCGAGCTTGCGGCTACAAGGCTACCGTCTGCAATGGCAAGGTCATACTGCGTGATGACGAGCTGACTGGGGCACGCGGCGGTGTCGTCCTCCGCACGAGCGCGTAACCGTAACAGCCGGGGTTTTGCCCCGTCACTAACTGACGGGGCCAGAACTGACCTAGTTGCCCGCTAGCTCCGGGTACTGCGAGAAGCGTGTCTCCTGTCGGGTTGAGATTTCAACAACAACCACCTCACCTTCGTCGTTAGCACGACGCGCCTCCGCGATTGCAGGTGCAATACCGGCTGCCTCGTTGACGTGGATGCCTCGCGCCCCNAGGGATTTNGCNACCCCCGCGTAGTCCCCGGACTGATTGCCCGCGCCAAACTTCTCCATGGCCGTTGGCATCTTGGAATCATAACCCCCCATAGTGCGATTGTTGATCACCACTGTAGTGATGGGAATCTGGGCCCGCACAGCGGTCTCGATCTCCATCCCAGTGTGACCAAACGCCAAATCCCCCATGAAGTTTATGCAGAACTGCGACGGGTCTGCCATCTTGGCACCCATCACCAGCGGGATCCCGTATCCAAGGTGCGTGGTTTTACCCCAACCAATGTAGCCACCCGGAGCAGCCGCTTTGTAGAANGGCATAATTTGATCGCGCGGGTTACCGGCGTCATGGGTCATTACTGTATTGGNATGATCAACGGANTTATTGATCTCGGCAATCACGCGATACGGATTGATCGGCGCCTCGTCTGACGCCAGCAATGGCGCCCACTCAGCAATCCATTCTGCCCGAATGCCCGCGATCTTCTCGTTTAACACGGTGTCGGTAGCGCGACCCGCTTCACCCAGCTGTGCCTTGGCTTCGTCAATCAACAGTTCGAGCGTGAGTGCNGCATCTCCCACGAGTCCGAGATCGATCTCGTAATCCTTGTTGATGTCTTCCGGCGACACCGTCGAGTGAATCATGAACTTGCCGCCAGGTACGTCGAGGCCAAATGACGTACGCGTAAGGCCTGAACCTATCGCAANGAAGGTGTCCGAGGCGCCCAGCCAGTGGTAGACCGTTTTGGGTGCAGTTCGATTTGCAGACCCCAGCGCCAGCGGATGGTCATCCGGGAATGCACTCTTGGCCTGCATCGTCGTGATCACCGGAATCTGTGTCAGCTCGGCAAACTCCCGCAGTAGNTNGGTTGCTTCAGCGTACAGCACTCCCTGCCCCGCCCAGATTACCGGCGTCTTTGCCACCAGCAATTGGGTCACAGCGTCCTTCACAGACGAACGGCTGGGCGCATATTTCATGACCTGTGACGCAACATACTTTGTAGCGTTCTCAGGCACTTCCTGGGACATCACATCGCGCTGCATTTCCACCAGAGCGGGGCCCGGTCGACCCTGCCGGATGGCATGGAAGGCCCGGCGCATTTCCCGCGTCACCTTGGTGACCTGATCGATGGAGAGTGCCAGTTTGGTCACACCCTCGTAGTTNCGNACCGCAGAGAAATTCGGTGCGATGCTGTACTTGTCGAGCCCTGCACCTTGGGGCAGAAAAAGCATGGGCACGGCTTCACCGTACGCCTGTGCAATGCCNCCNAATGAGTTTTCAACNCCCGGCCCATCTTGGGCGGCAAACACGCCAATCTGCTTACCCAACGTCTGGCGGCTGTAGCCATCCGCGGCNTTGATACCGCCGCGCTCCTGTCTAAACACGATTGGACGGATGTCCACCTTCGCGGCCGCTTCAATGAGGGGGTTGGCCGGAAAGCAGGCCATCCAGGTGACACCCTCAGCCTTCAGGCACCGGGCAACCAGGTCGTAACCGTTCAAAAGACGCTCCTTAATTAGGTTCAATGGGGGTAGCCCCCGTAACGGACGAAGCATATCAAGGTCGGCGGGGGCGGAGTCGCAGGNCAGGCCTCCATGAATTGACGGCGCACCTAAGGGANGTNTGGTACCCAAACGCTGTACTGGCTCAGTTGCTGAACGATNAACCCGACACCAACCTCCCAGAACTCGCGTTGGCCCTTTCCAGGAGGCGGTCGGGCAGGCGGTGTCAGACTANAAGCGCAGCGATCCCCNCTANGGGCGCTAAAACGCCAGCGTTCCTGCCAACTTCTCTCCAGCTGACGCAGACGCGTTTATACGAGCCACGGCNCGACNATGCACAACCGCATTCGCGTANAGCGCACGGAGAGAAAGTGAAGTCATNCCGTGCTGGCCGNANACATCGGCGTCTNCAGAAACTCCGTCAACGCCATCGAGAACGGGCGCCATGACCTTAACTGGTGCTGACATTCCGGATTGCGTGGGCATTTGAACCNACGGTTGATCCGGTGTTCGACGAAGAAATTAANATGTCGCGTTCGCGGCCCGCCTGGCGAGCACGCGGGAATCCTGCCACCGCATCACGATTCGCTATCCAGGGATGTCAGACCAGCATCTGTATCCAGAACCGGTTACCAGCCTNCGGCATCCGCGCGCTTGGCAGCCTTCATACCTTCATCGGTCTCGCCGATTTTCCAATAGCAGCTGATGTACTTGCTGCCCTTATCNACCGGCCGATCGTTGCGAAAATACTGGCGCAGCGCCCGGGACGCAGAAAACTCACCCGCGACCCAGACAGCTACGCGCCCGTCGCGCCAGGACAAGGCCATTACCGTNTCCTCAAGCACCGTATTGAAAGCTTCGGGTTCAGGATTCACAACCCAGTGCACCTCGATACCANGTGGCGTTGCNAGTTCAATCTGATCCTCGACTGAGATCACCTCCAAAACCACGTGTCCCACAGCATCCGGCGGCAGCCGCTCAATATTTACGCTGATCGCGGGCAGCGCACTCATGTCACCAGCAAGAATGAACCAATCGGCATCTGTATTGATCGGCTGACACGCGCCCGGACCCGTAATTTCAATGGAATCGCCGGCCGCGACCTGACTAACCCAGCTTGCCGCCGGCCCGAGATCCCCATGCACCACCATGTCAATCGTGAGTTTGCGAGATGCTGGGTCAAACATACGAACGGTATAAGAACGGACTGCAGGCTTCTCAGCTTCACTCGGCAATACAAGTTTGACGTAGCCACCTTCGTACCCTTCAGGGAAGTCAGCAAGCCCGGCACCCTGAAGGATTATCCGTTGCATGTTGGGTGACACAGCGCGTTTCCCTGCCACGTACACTTGCCGCGTCGCCCGCTTCGGTTGGACAAGCTTCTGAGTCACCACTCCCAGTTTTGACATGTGCCCTCACAAATCGTCCAAGTTGGTATCTANTTAACGTTATTGAATTCGATTCGTATTTGCAACAAAAGTTCNCAGTGGANCAGCTGGGTTATTACGTACCCGCACAAGGATCGACTTCGCATTTCAGTCAGGCTGGAGATCTAGAAGGCCAACGGGCATGGCAGCGCGGCCGGGGCAGTGCCAAGACGAAGGGGCTCCCCCATAATGCGGGGCCCGCAGGACTAGCAGCCATCAACATCTACCGCGTTATGCGCGATCGCCAATCCAACAGACCTGACGCCGGGAAATGTTAGCGCCTATTTCCGCCAGACTAATCGCGGTGCCCCTGAANTAGCCGTAGCGCCTTAAGCCTGGTCTCAGCGAATATCTCGCCCGCAGCATCAACCAAAATAGACCCCACAACCGCGGTTCGTAGTCGCGCAATCACCCGCGCCCAGATCGAAAGCACCATGCCCGCAATGTTGACTTCACAAGTCTCGATCTGATCCCTGTGCTCCGTTGCGTCCGAGNAGATCATCTCTATCTCGACTACTNTAACCGATGATACTTAACCAACANCCCGCGACGCGTCNNGTGTAATTGCCATCTGATCGACGGAATCAGCGACAACAGGACAAGCCAAGTNCCAGGTTGTCATGGGCGAGTTTGNACGCTGGCTCCTATCCCTCNCCGGCAATCATCGTCTGTAAGACTANATNTCGCGGCATCTGCTCATTTGTGTCGAGGCAAATGTGCACGGCNCCCANTTGACCGNCCATCTATCGCGAAATCNTGCTNTTGCCGGATGCAGGCAAACCGCCAAATCTCAGCAGCATGATATTCGTCCGGCNGCGCGCAGCCGGACTTATGCGCGCTTTCGCTCCAGATCAAAGCCTTCGTAGATCAANACGCCGTCATCCAGCTCGCAGCCTGGNAGCGTCTTGCACTCTGCGTAGTAATCCTGGGAGTTGACCCAGGGCTCGTGCTCCCCCTGTTTTGGCAGCAGATCCATGGTGCGCCGCATATAACCCGGCGAGAAGTCTTCCTCGTCAATGAAGCCTTTGGGCTGCATGTTGTGATCCTCAGGTCTGAGCCTCGGCGTCACACTGCTGGCGCTCTTTTCGTCCATCAGCGTCAGCAGGCGGCACACGAAGTCGGCAATCAGATCCGAGCGCATCGTCCAGGAAGTGCGGATGTAACCAAAGGTCCATGCCACATTAGGCAAGTCCGAGTACATGATGCCTTTGTAGGTCCAGGTCTTTGAAAAATCNACNGCAACGCCGTCCACTTCGAACGGGATGTTGCCCATCGGGCAGAGCGTCAGACCGGTGGCCGCAACGACGATATCGGTCTCGAGCTCGTCACCAGACTCCAGCTGAATGCCATTCTTCGTAAANCTCTTGATGTTGTCAGTGACAACAGANGCTTTGCCGCTCGAGATGGCTTTGAACAGATCCGCATCCGGTACCAGACAGAGACGCTCTTCCCACGGCATGTAGCTTGGGTTGAAATGTGTGTCAACATCGAAGTCTTCGGGCAACAGCTCGCGAACGTCGTCTATCAGCTGTTTGCGCAAGGCCTCCGGCTGTTCCCTTGCCATCCAGGCAATCTGCTCACCATCTTTGAGGTTGCGNCGTCGGATGATCTCGTGGACCAGTTGATCGTCCAAGTCCAGCCCATCCATCAACTCGCCAATAGGGGAAGTATTGGGAGAACTGAACACGTAACTGGGTGAACGCTGCAGCATCGTGACGTGCTCAACTGTTTCCGCCACGGCCGGAATGATGGTCACGGTCGTCGCGCCGGAACCAATGACCACCATCTTCTTTCCGGAATAGTCGAGGTCCTGCGGCCAGTGCTGGGGATGAATNAAGGTCCCCTCGTAGTCATCCAGACCAGGAAACTCAGGCAGATACCCTTTCGAATAGTCGAAGTANCCCTGATTCATCCAGAGGAANTTGCAGGTAAAAGTTCGCGAAGCACCACTCGCCTTTTCTATGACATCGATGGACCAGAGCGCTTCAGTGGAAGACCACGATACGCCCTTGACGTGACGGCCGTAGAGGATGGCCTCGTTGATGGCGTACTCCTCNATCGTCTCGGCCATGTAGTTCTTTATTTCCTCGGCAGTTGCGATTGGCTTACCCTGCCAGGGCCGGAAGCGGTAGCCGTAGGTGTACAGGTCTGAATCGGAGCGGATGCCAGGGAATTTGAAGAGATCCCAGGTACNACCAAAAGTCTCACGGCCCTCAAGGATTGCAAAGGATTTCTCGGGGCATTCACGGCGAAGATGACATCCTGCGCCAACGCCGGAAACGCCAGCGCCAACGATGAGAACGTCAAAGTGGGTGTCCTGTTCAGTTGAACTCATTTTGGGCTCCGTTGCGTGCTCTAGGGCTGTTCCGTTCAGAGGTCGAGGACAAGCTCATCGGACTTTGAACCCGAACAGCAGATCATCATTGTTTTGTTTTCTGCCCTCTCTTCCTCGGTCAGGACGAAGTCCCGATGATCAGGCTCGCCTGATACCACCTCGGTCTCACATGTCCCGCAAATGCCGTGTCCGCAAGAGAAAGGTACCTGCACTCCGTTGTCGAGAAGTGTGAACAGAATAGTACCACCAGCAGGCACCTCAAACGTCTGATCCGATTGCGCCAGTTTCAGGGTGTAGCCTTTGTCTTCCGNCAACGCGTTGTCTCCTGCGATGAGCCATCAAGCGAAGCNNGCTATTGTAACGGCCGGCGCACCCTCATCGCACCTGTAGCGGTCGCGGAGTAGACTCAACTNATGACCNGCACACGAGCAGGACATGGCACGCTCCTTCATCACAGAACCCAAAATCAACTGGTATCGCAGCCCGATCGAGCNTGAGACGCTCCAAGCGCTNATGATGCGGAGTGACCTGCGCGGCTGGACCCAGACACTGCTGCATCTGGGCTGGTGGGTCACAACNGGACTCCTGGCCTATGGGGCGTTTCTGAACATTGGCAGTGACAACTGGCTCTGGGCGATGCCACTGCTGCTCGCAGCACTCTTTCTGCATGGGACGATGGGTCCCTTCATGGGTCTTGTTGCGATTCATGAACTGCAGCATCGGACGGTGTTCAAGACACGCTGGCTGAACTCTTTTTTCGAGGTCTTCTACGCGTTCCTCAGTTGGTCAGATTATCTGTGGTATCGCGAGTCNCACGTGCAGCATCACCTNTCGACATGCCATCGAGACTACGATGGCGAGGTGCAGTTGCCGGTTCGCTTCAGCCTCAGCCGGTGGGAAACCTGGGTCGGCTTCTTTGCCTGGAACCCCAAGGCAACCTGGGNACGCATGAAGCTCATCGGACGTCACGCGCAAGGCGACATCCGTGGCGATTGGTACGAGCATCTGTTTCCTGNATCAAAAACNGCACTGCGGCGGCAGCACCGGAACTGGCACCGACTGCTCATTGCCGGTCACGGTGCGCTTGCTGTGCTCNTCATTGCGACCGGTCACNCGTTTCTCATCGTCGTCTTCACTTTCGGCACACAGTACTGTGGCTGGTTGGGATTCCTCTGCGGAATCCCCCAGCACTTTGCACTGAACTCNGACATTCCGGACTTTCGCCACAACACGCGGTCCTTCACCTGCTCCTGGGCCCCAGCTTTCTACTATTGGAACATGCAATATCACCTGGAACACCACATGTATCCAGCAGTACCTTTCTGGCAGCTCCCAAGGCTCCGCGCGGCGATCAAGCATGACCTGCCACCAGCTACTCATGGGTTGTGGGCAACCTGGAAAGAGCTGCTTGCAATCCGTAGACGCGTGC
>PAWP01000016.1 GCA_002714125.1 Gammaproteobacteria bacterium | reverse complement strand
CCCGCCAAAGTCACCACCTAAACACTTCACCATGTCAGGCGTAGTTGAAGAAGTCGCCAAGCGCCGTACGTTTGCGATCATTTCGCACCCGGATGCCGGCAAGACCACGGTTACCGAGAAACTGTTGCTGTATGGCAAGGCTATTTCGCTTGCAGGAACGGTAAAGGCACGGAAATCAGACCGTTACGCCACATCTGACTGGATGCAGATGGAAAAGGAGCGGGGTATCTCCGTAACCACATCAGTGATGCAGTTCCCGTACAAGGATCGAGTGGTCAACCTACTCGATACCCCGGGACACGAGGACTTCTCCGAAGACACCTACCGCACGCTTACGGCGGTCGACTCGGTCTTGATGGTGCTCGACGGCAGCAAGGGTGTGGAAGATCGGACTATCAAACTGATGGACGTGTGTCGCCTGCGTGACACACCGATTCTGACGTTCATTAACAAGCTCGACCGCGAGATCCGCGATCCGATTGAGTTGCTGGATGAGGTTGAGGATATCTTGCAGATCGCATGTGCACCCATCACTTGGCCCATCGGTATGGGGAGTCGTTTTCGAGGGGTGGTGGATCTCTACCGAGATGAGGTGCATCTCTTTGAACCAGGCACCGATGGTACAGCTCGCATCATTGAAGGACTTGAAAGCGATGAGGCCCGCGTTGAGTTGGCTGACTATTATGAGGAACTCGTTGACGAAATCGAACTGGTGCGCGGTGCGAGCTATGAGTTTGATATCGAGGCATACCGGGACGGCTCACTGACCCCGGTGTATTTCGGCACCGCGCTCAGGAACTTCGGGGTCTCCGAGATGCTGGATGGCTTTGTCGAATACGCGCCGGAACCCCTCGACCGGCAGGCAACTGACCGTGAGGTCTCTGCAACCGACGACAAGTTTTCAGGTTTTGTATTCAAAATTCAGGCAAACATGGACCCGAAGCATCGGGACCGGATCGCCTTCATGAGGGTGTGTTCTGGGCGGTACGAGCAGGGCATGAAAATGAAACACGTGCGGATTGGCAAAGATGTTCGTGTGAGCGATGCCGTCACATTTCTTGCGGGCGAGCGTACGGCTGCGGAAGAAGCCTGGTCGGGTGACATCATCGGTCTGCACAACCACGGCACGATTCAGATTGGCGACACTTTTACGAGCGGTACTGATTTTCGCTATGTGGGTGTTCCGCACTTTGCACCGGAGTTGTTTCGCCGGGTGCGTCTGCTGGACCCGTTGAAGAGCAAACAACTGCGGGCGGGCTTGACCCAGCTTTCTGAAGAGGGTGCAACGCAGGTTTTTATGCCGCTCACCAACAACGATTTGATCCTGGGGGCTGTCGGTGTACTGCAGTTTGATGTCGTCGTGTACCGCCTCAAGGACGAATACAAGGTCGACTGCACCTACGAGCCGGTGAACGTTCACACGGCCCGCTGGGTAACTGCGGAAGAAAGCGTGAAGCTTGCTGACTTTCGGCGCAAAAATGATGCCAACCTCTCACTCGATGGTGGCGGGCACCTTGCTTACCTTGCTCCCACCCGAGTCAATCTATCGCTGACCGAAGAGCGCTTCCCGGAGATTGAATTCCGAGCTACCCGAGAGATTGGCTAGGGTCTGGCATTAGTCTCGCGGGCCCCCTGCAGGTCTCAAACCATATCGTCGTACGGGTTGGGTACCGCCAGGTCGATGTCGAGTGGCTGTCCCGGGATCCTGATGTGCTGATCGCTGATCTCGAGCTCCTCACCTTGAATCACGCCGACCCCGAAGTTGTAGATCGTGGCGTTGTCTCCGGCAGTCGTCGCCGTGTTGTATGCCGCGGTCGTTTCGGCAACATCTGCGTTCCGACGGGCATGGGTGGTGAGTGCGTCGGCACCGTGTCTGCGCTTGAGCATATCCATCGTGACATAGGGCGACAGCAGCGCGGCGGTAGCGTTGTTGCCGCCAAACCCCTTGGCGTTGATCAGCACGGCCTGCATGGAGTCCGGAGCGATCTCATGGTGCTGCATCAGGAAGTTTACATGGCGCTGGTGGACGTCTTCGGCAATGTGGTCGATGGTTCGAATCCCCGGTATCAGGCCATCCTGCCAGACCCCAAGTGAGACTGTGAGTTGGTCGCCGGAAGCGACTGCGAGAGAGTGCCCAAGGTAGGCTTTGATCGCCGTTACTGGCCAGGACTCGATGCTGAACTCGCTAGCCAGCGTGCTGATAATATGAGACTCAGTTACACGATTCTGTGGCGTACCGGTGCCGTGCGCCTGCACGTACGTATGATGGCGCACCGCGTCCTCCCCCAGGATCGAGCGGACAACCCCAAGCGCCTTGCCCATGGTTACGTAGTTACCAATGCCAGGGCCGGGGATTGACTTCTTGAAACCATCGGCGTTGATGAAAACGTCGCCTACCGCGCCATAGATGTTGGCGCCGAGCTCCAATGCCAGTTCGTCGTCCATCAGAATTACAAACTGCGAACTCTCGGAGAGCGTAAAACCGCAGTTGTCCGAGAATGGGCGACAGGCGCGGGTGTGATCGGTTGGACCGTCGGTACCATCAAGGGCATTCAACGCTTGATCCTCGGCGAGGGCGCCCATCGTGCGGTAGCCCTCGATGACCTCAGGCGTGACGGGCGCTTCGGATGCGCCCACGACGGAGACGCGATACTTGCCTGAACGAATATCCTCAACACCCTGGCGCAGGTTGTAAAGAAACGTAGCACAGGCCCCGACGTTGGCACCGGTGCAGCCAACGCTGCCAAGTATGTAGGCGTTGACAAAGTCCGCTGTCATCTCCGCTAGACCCAGCGCTAGGTTTTTCGAACTGACCCGTTTGCCGAGGAAGGGCGCCTGCAACATCAGCCCCGAACCGTTGCTGTCGAGCTGACCCATGGCACTGCTCGCGTATACGGAGATGCGGTCAGCGGGTACCTTGGAACGGATGGTGTCCCAGGGGATTCCAAGGGAGTTGATGGCGTCTGATGCACCGTAGACGGTCAGTTGCAGGCCTCGGGGGTGGCTGCGAGCCTGGTATAGGCTGTCTGGCTTGAAGCCTGACGGGAGCTGGCCAGCTGAGTTCACTCGGGACGTTCTCTTATCAGGGAAATAGACCTCGAGGTCACCTGCGGCCACAGTTACGGTAACTTCCTGCCCATTTTCCTCCACCAGCCAGCCCGCTGGCAGGTGCGCGGGTAGCTGATTAGCTCTGGTTTTGAAGGTAATCGGTACGTTGCCCGGCTTGAGCTTCGCTGATTTGTTGATCCCGATCGCATCTGGGTCAAAAAGGTGTGACTCGATCTTCCGAATCAGCGTGTGTCGGTTGATGTATTCCTCGTCGGGCGTGCCCGGATCAAGATTCATCAGCGCTGCGAGCGATGCGTAGGTCGTGGCGCGATGCTCCGCAGAGAGTTTATCCGCTACTAGTCTGCGGTAACCGTGGTGACCGGAGGAACGGCCTGCGGGATTGACGCCTCCGAAACCTACAATGACTGGCAAGTGTGCCAATGCTTCTCCCGGATGTTTGTTGCAGCGCCACGCATGGCGCTTTTCGAGTCAGCAATCACGGATTTTCTGTGTTACTCATCTTCGTCTTCATAGTGATTGCGTTTGCAGCGTCCCGTTCGCGGGAAGCGCCACCATAATGTGACTTGCCCAATATAGCGTATGCCTTGCGATAGCGTATGCCTTGCGGCGGTGGGCTACACCGTCGCATCGGACTGTAACTGTTGGCGCGATCAGCACGTCTCAATTGCGACAGCGGTTGCTTCACCACCGCCGATGCAGAGCGCGGCGACGCCACGCTTCTTGCCCAACTTCTGCAGTGCGTACATCAGCGAGATGATGATGCGCGAGCCGGTTGAGCCAATCGGATGACCCTGGGCACAGGCGCCGCCGTGAATGTTGACTTTGTCCGGATCGAGGCCCAGTTCGCGTGTCGCGAGCATCGTTACCATCGCAAAGGCCTCGTTGATCTCAAAAAGGTCGACCTCGTCTTTACTCCAACCGGTCTTATCAAGCAGCTTGTCTATGGCGCCAATGGGAGCAATCGTGAATTCGGCCGGGTGCCGAGAATGAGTAGCGTGCGCCACAATCCGCGCCATCGGTTTAAGGTCGCGGGCCTTGGCTGTGGACTCATTGACCAGCACAAGCGCCGAGGACCCGTCGGAGATGGAGCTTGAGTTTGCCGCGGTGACCGTGCCGTCAGACTTGAAGGCGGGTCGTAGCGAGGGGATTTTGTCCAGATTGGCTTTGCCCGGCTGCTCATCAATGCTGATGACCACTTCGCCTTTGCGCGTCTTCACGGTCACAGGCACCGTTTCTGCCGTCAGACTGCCGTTTTTTATGGCGGCCTGCGCCTTCGTCAGCGACCCGATTGCGAACGCATCCATATCCTCACGAGTGACCTGGTACTGATCGGCCACTTCCTGCGCAAACGAACCCATCAGCCGGCCGGTCTTGGCGTCTTCGAGGCCGTCTGTGAACATGGAGTCAAGTACGTCACCATGGCCCATTCGCAGCCCGCTGCGAGCTTTACCTAGCAGATACGGCGAGTTGGTCATGCTCTCCATGCCGCCGGCCACTACGACGTCGTCTGTGCCTGCCCGAATTAGGTCGACNCCTAGCATGGCAGCCTTCATGCCTGAGCCACACAGTTTGTTGATCGTCGTGGCGCCTACGGAGACGGGGATACCGGCATCCATCGCAGCCTGGCGTGCGGGACCCTGTTTCAGGCCTGCCGGGAGTACGCAGCCCATGATGACCTCATTGACGGCGTCGCCTTCGAGNCTNGCCCGAACGAGCGCCTCACCAATTGAGGTGGCACCAAGTTCGACTGCGGANAGATCAGCNAGGTCTCCCTGGAATCCGCCCATTGGCGTACGTGCGCCGCCTACTATGTAAACCGCTTCGCTCATCTGGTGAGGCCCCTTGTGTCCGGTTGTAGTGCTTCGTTCGCGAATATGGATGCGTCGGTACGATTGCATTCACGACCGCATGACGCCGAGTGGCGCAGTGTAGCAAAACGAGGTCCTGCGTTCGGCGGGTTATTGTTGGAGAAGCTNTTCGTCGGCGGCTTAGTGTGGTCCTGGCTCTGGCGCGGAAATCCACGCGGCAATTGCACTGGCTTGCGGCAGCGGTATGGGTCCTGTTCATGCTGCGGGTCGGGCCGAAGTTCACTCGGTAGTTGCTGCCGTTCCCATTGTGAGCACGCCTGGGCTGTCAAAGAGGTTTGCTTTTAGAGTCGTGCGCGGGCGTGCGCAAAAGCAGCGCCATTCCTGGCCGTTATGGAAAAAACCGGGTCTGTAGGCTATGCGCGGGAGGCTGGTGCGCTGATAGCGGCGTTGCCGTTCCGATAACTTGGGCCTTGACGGCGGGCAACAGGAGTAGCCCTCGGAGGTATATAGTTCGATAGACTTACCCTCACCGGCCCGGCCTTCAGGTTGTTAGCCGCATGGCCGCTGCTCATGGGCAGCAGCATAGCTTTTAGCAGAAGNGTTTGTCGCGACAGGTTAGAACAGGACCGCGTTGTGGTTTTACGTGGTTGTTATTTCAGTTGACCGGTTGATGCGACAGAGTTGCCAGCAGAACCCGGCTGGGTGGCTCGTTACGCTATGCTCCGCCGTTAGACCCGTTATCCGCAGGAGGCTGAGGTATTGAGCGCCACGATTATTCGTCAGGATGACCTGATTACCAGCGTNCAGGATGCGCTACAGTACATCTCCTATTACCATCCGCCCGATTTTCTCGCTGCGGTCAAAGCCGCATATGACAGGGAAGAGTCCAAAGCAGCTAAAGATGCGATGGCGCAGATTCTGCTGAACTCCCGCATGTGCGCTGAGGGCCAGCGGCCCATCTGCCAGGATACGGGGATCGTCAATGTCTTCCTGTCGGTCGGAATGAACGTGCGCTTCGAAGGTGACCTGTCTCTTGAAGATATGGTCAACGAAGGAATCCGCCGGGCCTATCTGCTGCCGGACAACGTGCTCCGGGCGTCCGTGCTGGCAGATCCTGCCGGGGCTCGCACAAACACCAAAGACAACACGCCGGGCGTGATCCACGTGGATCTGGTGCCCGGTGACACAGTTGAGGTGCGTTTGGCGGCCAAGGGTGGTGGCAGTGAAGCCAAGTCGAAGTTTGCGATGCTGAATCCCGCAGACAGCATTGTGGACTGGGTCGTTAGAACGGTGCCGAGCATGGGAGCGGGTTGGTGCCCGCCCGGAATGCTGGGCATTGGCATCGGCGGTACGGCTGAGAAGGCGATGCTCCTCGCCAAACGTTCGCTGATGGAGCCGATGGACATTCATGAAATTATCGAAGCGGGACCCGCGAGCAAAACCGACGAACTGCGGCTCGAGATTTTCGAAAAGGTAAATGCGTTGGGTATTGGCGCGCAGGGGTTGGGCGGGCTCACAACGGTGCTGGATGTGAAGATCCTAGATTATCCCTGTCATGCCGCCAATCTGCCGGTTGCGATGATTCCCAACTGCGCCGCAACACGGCATGCACATTTTACGCTTGATGGTGAGGGTCCGGTGGACATGCCGGTCCCGAGCCTCACCAACTGGCCACAGATTGAGTGGGAGGTTGGCCCTGATACCAAACGGGTCAACCTTGACACGGTGACGCAGGCGGACATTGAGGTCTGGCAACCCGGTCAGACGCTACTTATCTCCGGCAAGATGCTGACGGGCCGGGATGCGGCACATAAACGGATCCGCGACTTGATTAACTCTGGCGAGTCGCTGCCCAATGGTGTCGATCTGACCGGCAAGTTCATCTACTACGTTGGGCCTGTTGATCCCGTGCGGGATGAGGTTGTTGGCCCGGCAGGCCCCACCACTGCGACTCGTATGGATGGGTTCACCGACCTCATACTCGATAAAACCGGGCTGCTTGGCATGATTGGCAAAGCAGAGCGTGGACCAGTGGCGGTAGAAGCTATTGCCAAACACAAGGCGGTTTATTTGATGGCTGTGGGTGGTGCGGCCTACCTTGTGTCGAAGGCGATCAGGAATGCGCGAATCGTTGCCTTTGAAGATCTAGGCATGGAAGCGATTCATGAGTTTGAAGTTGAGGACATGCCTGTGACTGTTGCGGTAGACTCCCGGGGAGAATCGGTCCACGTTACTGGGCCCAGGACCTGGCAGGCTAGGATTGGCAAGATTCCGCTGCAGGAAGCCTGAAATGCGTACTGGGGTCAGGTTGTCGGGTTTGATGCTGGCGCTGTTGACTGATACTTGGAGGCGCGCGGCATGAAGGTACGCGGGAAATCTGGTGTCCTTCAGTCGATTCCGGCAGAATCGCACAAAACATCAAAGGGTTTCGGCAAATATGGCTCAGCCGGAGCATTCCGTCGACCAGCTCTACATGCTGGCCGAGAATCTCGCCCAGGACTTTTCGCTTTTTCCGCGTCGTGATACCTCGCTTTTTCTCAAAGGCGTTTTGACCGAGCGGCAGATTGAGGCGCAGCTTGAAGCGCTGCGCACGATGGATGTCGATCAGTACATCGAGCGCACTGTCAAACCAGTGGAAGAAACCACGCGCCCGGGTGCGCGCGCGATCATTGCTCAACTGGACCGGCGGATCGTCCGTGAGATCGAGGATGGTCCGTTGTACGCAGCCGAGCTCGAACTCGACTTCGACGGGGAGCTGCGCAACGTTGGTTTTATCGCGCAGGATCGGGCTGTTGCCAGCGGTGCCTGGGGCCCGCAGCATCATGAGCTGGCCGCGCAGTGCGCCAGCGACTTCGCTATCCGCTCGTTGCCTATCGTGAATATGATCGACACCCCGGGAGCTGACGGCGGTGCTGAGGCCAACAGTGGTAACCAGGCCCATTCGATTTCCCGCCTCATTGCCGAACTCTGCAACGTTGACGTGCCGACCATGGGTATTGTGTTGGGACAGGGATACTCTGGCGGTGCCATCCCGCTGGCCGCGAGCAATCTGCTCCTTTCGCTGCGGACGGGTGTGTTCAACACGATTCACCCACGCTCGCTGGTGAATCTCACACAACGTTTCAATCTGTCCTGGCAGGAATGTGCAAAGTTTGTCGGCGTCTCACCGTTTGAGCTTTACGAGCAGGGCAATATCGACGGGATTGTTGACTATGAACCGGGCGATCCTTCCAGCCAAAATCTGGTTGACGTGATCGTGAGCGGTATCTCTGCGATTGAGAACTCAACCAAACAGTTTGTCGCCGAACACCCAGAGATCCTCGAGCACTATCATCGTAATATCAATCGATACCTGGACCTGTCAGAGTCTCTTGCGGCGGTCCACGCAAGCTCGACTCTCAAGCTGCGTACGTCGCCTTCAGAGTACCCGAACGTGTTCGGGGTGGCGTTTCGCTACCTGCGCTACCTGGGNCTCCGGCGGCGTATCCGTACGACGACAACAAATCAATACGGNCGCCTCGCGAACCGGGANATCCCNCCGGGTGAACTGGCTGAGCGCGTTCACCGGGAGCGCCGGGCGGCNTTCCTTGGCTGGCTGCAGGACCCTGATCTCATCATCTACGACGACACCTTGTCGAAGTCATGGAAGAACTTTACCGACAAGCGCACGCATGTAGGCCATGAGCGCGGCCGCATTGCGCAGCTCATCTTTGGTGAACCACAGAAGAACTATGATTACGCACGACGGGACCTGTGTCTGGTCACCGGGTTGCATCTTTATAACCGATGGAAGGCGGGGGCCAAAGACAATCTTGGTGCGCTCGTCGCCTATCTTCAGGATATCGAGAACAACCAGTTCCTGTTGCGACCGGCGGATATCCGCGACGTGCGCAACCTCCTCGTGGCGCTGGACGAAGCCGAAACGCCGTTCATCAACCGTCTCAAAGGCCAGTTCAGCTATGAAGGCAAGAAGCTTTTTGACTCTGCTGCGAGCGCGGGTAAATCGGATGCCGTCCTTGTTAACCAGCTGGTTTCAGAGCTGAATCTGATCCTCGAAGGGCCATCGCTATACGATGTGGCGTTGCTCGAAGGTCAGGGCCTCTCGACCATGACCAATGATTTGATCCGGGATGGGCTCGTTGAGGGTGAGAGCGCAGTGCCGCTCAATCGCAGACTGCTTGAGGATACACTCTGGTCACACATCGAGCGCCAGGAGCATCGCAGAAGCAATACGGTTGAGCAGGATAGGACCATTCTTAATGTGGTGCTCGAAGAGGAGGTGCGCGAGCAGTTCATTAACGAGTGTCGTAATCTGGTGGTCTTTGCCACGGCTTACGAGCGCCTTGTTGAGGACCTTGTGTCTGTTGCGCGCCAGGCCAACGATTCCAGGTCGCTGTCAGAGAATTTCCTCGCGGGACTCGTGGACTCTGCNGTTGCCGCTGCTCAGGCTACTGCAGGTTTCGATGGTCTATCCGCTGAAGACATCAAGGNTAGCTTCGCGGAATGGGTTGCTGCGTTTGGCTCGCACTCGCGCTGCTCGCCTTTCCTAAAGTCTGTCGAGGAGTGGATGCGGGTTGTCCACAAGGACAAATCCGATACGCTGTTCGTGATTGTCAGCTTCATATTCGAGAAGGTACTGCCCGAGTATTACGGGGCGCGCTCAGGGGCCCGCCGGTACGAAGGCAAGATCAACCCGATGCGAATCGGGCGTCGCAAGGACTTCTGGAATCGTCTAACCATTGCTTATCGCGATCTTCTTTTCAATGAAGTGCTCAATCGCGAAAAGAAGCTCAAACGCAGCGGTTGGAAGAACGTTCTCACGCGGTACGTTGAGAATTTCGAAGAGCAGTACGCAGAGATGATGACGGCGGACCCGGTGAATTTCCCGGCATTGCGACCGTCGATAGAGAAAGCATTGGGCTCGGGTGTGACCCCATGTGGACTCATTACCGGTTTTGGCGACTTCAAGGGCGAAGCAGGCACTTATCGGGCTGGCATCGTGGTGTCCAATCTCGATTTCCAGGTGGGCTGCATTGATAACGCCAGCTGCGAGAAGTTCTGCAAGCTGCTCGTGGAATGTGCGATGCAGCGCCTGCCGGTCATTTGCTTCGTTTCCTCGGGTGGTATGCAGACTAAAGAGGGTGCCGCTGCGCTGTTTTCGATGGCGGTTATCAATGATCGGATAACGCGTTTTGTTCGTGACAACGATCTGCCGGTCATCATGTTTGGCTACGGCGACTGTATGGGGGGTGCGCAGGCAAGCTTTGTGACTCACCCGCTAGCGCAGACCTACTACTTCTCGGGTACCAAAATGCCATTTGCTGGGCAGGCGGTGATCGAATCTAACCTGCCTTTCACTTGCCAGCTAAGCAACTATCTTTCGGTTGCACCAGGCGCTATGAACGGGCTCGTTAAACACCCCTTTGCTGACGATCTTGATGAGGCGCTACGCGAGGTCGACCCGGCCCTACCGCTGCCAACCGAGACAGTTGAACGGGTCGTTGATCGCATCATGCAGGGTTCGTTGAGCGGCGATGGGCCTGTTGTCCCAGCGGACGCGGTAGAAGAGGCGGATCTTGTCCGGCCGGTCAAGCGTACGCTCATCCATGCCCGCGGCTGCACGGCTGTGAAGCTGATCCGCAAGGCTCAGGAGCATGGCTATGAGGTTGTGCTCGTTCAGTCCGATCCGGATATGGACTCTGTGCCAACCGACATGGTGGAGGCCCGCGAAAGTGACAACGTCGTGTCCCTGGGCGGCAACACGTCCGATGAAAGCTATTTGAACGCTGCTAGCGTTTTGGCGGTGGCTGAGGCTGAAGGCGTCGATTCGCTTCACCCGGGAATCGGGTTCCTCTCTGAGGATCCAAACTTTGCTCGTCTGATGCGCGATCACCGGATCAACTTTATTGGGCCGCCCGTTTCCAGCATGGAAACAATGGGCAACAAATCGAATGCGATCAACACCACTATCAGAATAGGTGTGCCAGTGGTGCCAGGCAGTCACGGGATTGTCCCCACTTCAGAACGCGCTGCCGAGATCGCGGAAGAGATTGGTTACCCGGTACTGCTCAAGGCGGTTCACGGTGGTGGTGGCAAGGGAATCCAGGCGGTGGAGCGGGAAGGACAGATTCACAGTCTGTTCCAGCAGGTGACTACTGAAGCCCGTTCTGCTTTTGGTAACGGTGACGTCTACATCGAGAAGTTTGTGACGTCGCTACGCCATATCGAAGTACAGATATTGCGTGACACCCACGGTAATACCCAGGTACTGGGACTGCGGGACTGCAGCGTGCAGCGCAACAACCAGAAACTCATGGAGGAATCCGGTTCGACAATGTTGCCCGCAGAACTGAAGCAACAGGTCTTCGATCACGCGCGCAAGATTGCTGATGCCGTCTCGTATGTGGGTGCGGGCACAGTTGAGTTCATCTACGACGTACCAAGTGATGCGATTTACTTCATGGAGATGAATACCCGCCTGCAGGTTGAGCACCCGGTTACCGAAATGGTGACTAACGTAGACATTGTCAAACATCAGTTTGCAATTGCGTCTGGTGGATCAATTGGCGAGCTGAGTTTCGACGAGCAGGGTTATGCTTTGGAAGTCCGGGTTAACGCCGAGCGGATCTCGTTGGATTCAGAGGGCAACGTGTCCTTCGTACCCACTCCTGGGCTAATCACCTTGTGTGAATTGCCTGAGGCCGAAGGCGTAGACGTGATGTCCATGGCAGCCACCGGTAAGACCGTGTCCCCGTTCTATGACAGCCTAGTGGCGCAGATTATTGTCAAAGGCGACGATCGGGCGGATGCTACGAAGAAGATGATTGCCTATCTTGAGAGCGTGAAGATCGAGGGGATCTGCACCAATATTCCCCTGATCAAGCGTATTCTGGCGGATGAGCAGTTCATTGGCGGTGAATACGATACAGGGTATCTGCCGGCGTTCCTTGCACGCATTGATATAGCTGCACTGATGGCTGAGATTGAGGCAGCCAGTGGAATGAGCGGCAAAGGCATGGATATTGAGCAGTTGCGTATTCAGGGGAGCAACGAGATTAAAGTGCTCTCACCATCAACCGGGGTGTTCTACACTACACCGTCTCCTTCAGAGCCTGATTACGTGGCAGTCAACGACGTTATTTCNACCGAGGACGTGCTCTTTCAGATGGAGGCTATGAAGATGTTTACGCCGATCACNCTGAAGAGTTTCTCTGGCGAGTCGGGTGAGCTTTACCCTTCAGACATGCACTACCGCGTGACGCGCGTCAACAACGTCAGTGGCCAGCAGGTGAACGAAGGAGATCTGCTGTTTGTGTTGGAGCCAGTGGGGAATGCCGAGGCTGCCTGAATAGACTGGGTCGGTTCTCATTGGGGCTGTGCTTACGGTGCGATGTGACGACGCGCATGCGGCCCTTTGTCGTGTCTGAGCTTGTGCCACTAAGATTCAGCTCAGAGCCCGGCAAACTCCCAGACTCCCTTGCTAACGTACACGGCGCCAACAGCGCAGATCACCCGGCGCCCAAGCGCACGAAACTGATCGTCGCTGATTCGTTCAACAATGAACTTGCCCGCGGTGTTGCCTAGCATGGCGGCGCCGACGACAGCGGGGAATATCACCCAGTGTAGTTCGGATGAGGCGCTAGTGAGCAAAGTACCGTAGTAGCTCAGCTTGATCAGGTGGCCCAATGTTTGCGTGATGCCCTTGGTGCCCAGAACCTGCTGGCGGGTCATCTCACTTTTGACGTAGAAGACATCGAGCACAGGGCCGGAAGCGCCTGCAAGCATTTGGGTCAGTGTGACGACGAAACCGCAGATGACGGCTACTGCCGGTCGCTCTACATCCAGGGCCACTGAATCAGGCAGCCGGAGCGCCGCGAACGGTGAGATGCCGATGAGAATGAACATGAGGCCTTTGCTGGGCACAAACTGGAGCGCGATAAAAAACACGAGGCAGACCCCTGCGCCCACACAATAGGGCCACAGAACATGCCAGCAGATTTCTCGTCGGTATAACCAGACGCGCGTTCCGTTCGATACGGCCTGCGCAACTCCGTGTAGCACCATGGCCGCTGGCACTGACAACACAAACGCAAAGACCCCCATCAGAATCATGCCCCCGGCCATCGACAGTACGCCGGAGATGACGCTCGTTATGAAAGTGGCAAAGGCGAGGATGGCCGTCATTGGGGCTTGGTCGAAGGGGTGGGGGACGTTGGCAGATAAAGGTCGCCAGCTTGGATTGAGTCCATTGTGGGTGGACGTTCAGCGTCGGCTAAGCGAATTGGTAGAATATGATATATACCACATGGGAATGAATTGTTAGCCATGATTGAGAATATGGAAACACTCCTGGTTCTGTCCAAAACCGGTACGATGCTCGAGGCCAGCACCGAGCTGAGGATTTCCCAATCAGCAGTGAGCAAGCGAATCGCGGTACTTGAGAAGTACTACGGTCGGGAGCTCACGCAGAAAAAGGGGCGCCGGGTCGAGTTGACCCAGCATGGGCAGCACCTCGTCGACAAGATCTCGCCCGTGCTCTCGGAACTCCGTGACGTGTTTGTCGAAGACCAGATGGCGTCTGGGGGCGAGCTGACTATTGGCGTTTCCGACGCAATCCTGTCCTCCTGGGGCGCGCGGGCCTTCTACTCGATCAAGCGCAAGATGGCAGATACCAAGTTTGTGTTTCACGCGCATCGCACGCCGGTGGTGCTTGACAGAATCCGCTCCGGTGAGTTCATCGCAGGGGTTTGTACAGGTAGTGATGAGTTCGACAAGGACCTTCAGTCCGAGGTGCTGATGCACGAAGAGATGGTGATCATTCCTTCGCGTCTTGGTCCGCTCAAGTATCCCTGGGAGGGCCAGTTGCCGGTGATTACGATCGAGAGCTACTCCGGCGCCTGGCGGGCGTTTCACCGCGAGGTTGAACAGCTCGAAATCAGGCGTGTGGTTGCTCTTGAGTCTTTCTTCAGCGTTGCGCAAATGGCGGTTGCCGGTTTCGGGCATGGGATGGTGCCGATAGGTGTGGCTCGCACGCTGAAGATCCCGGCCAGGAAGCTTGTCTTTCTGGGGGAACATGGTTTGTCTCGCCCAGTGCGCTTTGTGGCCCGCAAGTCCACCTATTCAATTCCATTGGTGCAAACCTTTTTCAGTCTGGCACAGGAGCTACTGGCTGAGCGCTGAGATGGGCCGTGCGCNGGAGTTCAGGGCAACTATTGTGGAAGCTGAGTGCCGGTAACCCTGGCCCTAGTGCTCGCCGGCTCGATGCTGCTATGGTTTAGCGAGCGACCGCCCAACGCTCTTGTTAGCTGTCAGTCAGTCGGGTCTTCGGCATCCTTTTTGTTTTAGCGGCTGAGTTGTCATCCGGTGTGATCTTAATCCGCAGGTTGTTTCGGCGTTCTTACGTGCCTCCTCGTGAGAAATCTTGCCCGCCTTTTAGAAAGAGGGCGGTGTCGAAGGTCTGTATACCCTGATCGGTCGATCTCCCCATGAGTTCCTTAAGCGAAGCCAAGGCACCCTCTAAACGAGGTCGGNCGCCTGGGGTGCTCCATGGTTTCCTGAAAGCCGATCTNGCCGATTAGGATGACGACCGGNGCCCAGTGCGGTTTTTGGTCGGAGCGTCCTTATANGAGTNGGTGTCGGTTCCAACCTCANGCTGATTGACTATGCAAACACGATGCGGGTCGGTGAATTCGACCGGGNCTTCGGNCGTGATGATNTGACCCCTGGTGTTCTTGTTGCGGTAATCAATGAGGGTCGCGAGCGATGTTGATTTGCCAGAGTCCCTGCCACCGATAAAGAGTGCAAGGCCCTGTTTGGAAATGATGAGTTTGGCAGGGTTAGTAGTAGCGCCAGATCTTTGTAGTTCGGCAGTTTGCTGCCGANCAGGTGATGAGGCGCNCTTAGGAAACTGGGNCGGCGTGCCGCCATTCAGAGAGCACGGGATAGCCTCGCGAAGATCAAGTACGTCAGGTGTTCTCTANCCTGAAGTCAGCCTNGAAAGTGCTCCTTANGGGCAAGGGGTGGCGCAAGTCGCGGCTAGATCCGGTAAAGCGCCTTGACGTTTTCGTTGGTGATTTTGTTCCGATCCGACTCGGAGACACCATCGAAAATTTCATCCAGTACGTCCAGCGAACATGGCCAGGTGGAGTCGACGTGCGGGTAGTCCGAACCCCACATGAGGTTTTCCACTCCAATCAATTCGCGGGTAAGAATAGCCGGGCGGTCATCTTCGATGGTGCAGTAGAACTGACGCTTCCAAACCTCCGCGGGCGGTTCGCCTGTGGGTTCCTCGCCCTTGAAGCGAGCTTCACGCGCCATGCCCTGATCGACCCGGTCAAGCCAATGCCCGATCCAGCCGCCGTTAAATTCGCTGACGACAAACTTGAGGTTCGGGTGTTTGCTCGCAACTCCTCGGCAGATAAGCTGCACTAGCGTCCGCTGCACAGAAGCTGGCGCGTTTGCGTAATCAAAGATGCTGTCCCTGGGTTCGTTCTTGTTGCGGTACTGCGGCGGCACGTAGGCGTTGGTCCCGACGTGCATCGAGAGCGGGAAGCCAGCTTCCTCGGCGAGCGCCCAGATCGGCTCGTAGACGGGGTCGTGGTAGGGCGTCTCGTACGGTGCGGTGCACGGGATGAGGCCACCTTTGTAGCCGATTTTGATGACACGCCGGAGTTCTTTGACGGCAGCGGTCGGGTCCTGAACCGGAATGGCGGCGAGGCCGAAGAGTCGGCCGTTCGATGCAGTTGCATAATCGTGCAGCCAGTCGTTGTAGTTCTTCTGGCAGGCGACCAGTAGTTCGGTGTTATCGAAGCTGAACATGCCGAAGAAACCCGGGTAGAGGAATTCAGCTTCTACGCCATCAAGGTCTTGGCAAGCGTGGCGCTGGGCGCCGTCCCGGATGCCCGCTCGCAGGCCGTCGTAGCCCTTGTCCAGCAGCGCCGCAGCCTTGGCGTCAGTCAGGTTGTCAACCTCCGGTTTGTGGCCTGAGCGCCGGTTTATCGTGACGCCGTCACGTACGCGCATGCCGGCCCAGCCCATCCGCTTGCGCACACCGCGTGGGCCTTTAGCGGGGATGATGATGGCGTCGTCCACGGTGCCCGCGTGCATGACACGAGGTGCATCGTCGCCAAACCGTTCGGGTAAGCCAATGAAAACGTCTTCTGCTTCTACAACATGCGAGTCGGCTGAGATAGGCCGCATTAATCCCCCTAATGTGATCGGCCAACCCTGCGCTCCTTGGAGTCAGGTAGGGTGACCAGTCTGACTTACTGCGCGCCTACTTTCACACGCCTCACCCTGCGCACGCAACGTGGCTCAGCCGACGTACTCGAATGAGCCATGTGCGGACGACAGGCTAAGCCGGTTGGACTCCGCTGCATCGGTGTGTCCAATCTGCTGTGCGTCGACACCGAAGCCCGCCGCTATATCGATTACCTCATCGACACGGGCCGCGGGCACATATACTTCCATTCGGTGGCCCATGTTGAACACCTTGTACATCTCCTGCCAAGTTGTGCCTGAGGTGGACTGGATGGCGCCAAAGAGAGGTGGGGTCGGGAACAGCTTGTCTTTTACGAAATGGATGCTGTTGCCGAACTTCATACATTTAGTCTGCGCACCGCCGGAACAATGGATTAGGCCTGCTACCTCCGACCGCATCTCTGCGAGCAGCTGTGCAATAACCGGCGCATAGGTGCGAGTGGGTGAGAGGATCGCTTCACCCACGGTAAACTTGCTGTCCGCCAAGGGATCGCTCAGGCGGTATGGTCCGCAGTATGTCAAGTCCCGGCTGACGTTTGGATCGAAACTCTCTGGATACTCGTCGGCGTAGTGTGAGGAGAGCATATCGTGCCGGGCACTCGTAAGGCCGTTACTCCCCATTCCGCTGTTTGCGCGAGGCTCATAGCTGGACTGTCCGGTGCTTGAGAAGCCGACGATTGCGAGTCCGGGCTGGATCTCGCCGGCGATCACCTCGCGTTTTTTCATAATACCAACCGCGCATGAGTCGACGACGACCGTACCGGTGAGGTCCCCAACGTCAGCGGTCTCGCCGCCACCTGGGTATACCTGTACGCCGTTGTCTCGCAGAGTTGTAAGGAACTCCTCCGTGCCCTCGATGAGGGCTCTGACCACATCTCCCGGGCAGTTTATAGCGTTTCGGTTGATCGTGTTTGAGATGAGAACGCGCCCGGTCATCCCCACGCACAGCAGGTCGTCTAGGTTCATGACGATGCTGTCCTGGGCGATCCCCTGGAAAACGCTGGCGTCCCCCGACTCCTTGTACGCAAGGTATGCAACGATTGATTTGGTGCCCGCGCCGTCGGCGTGGATGACGTTGCACGCGTCGGGGTCGCCGCCCAGGTAGTCTTCGGTGATCCGGCAGAACGCGCCAGGAAAAATCCCCGGGTCAATGTGGTCCACAGCAGCGTGGACCTCGGTCTTGTCAGCAGAAACGCCGCGCGCCTGGTAGCGGCTATCGCTGGGGCCACTGGCGTTCTCTGCGGCGCAGGATACTACGAAACCGGAGCGGTCCTGGGCTTCGATCAGACCGCGGAACTCTAGCTGACGGTATGCTTTTGCCACTGTGTTGGCCGCAAGGAGCAGTTCTCCCGAGAGCGCCCTGATGCTGGGGAGGCGGTCTCCAGCGGCTAGTGAACCGGTCTGGATAGCAAAGTGGATCTGGCTCGCAATCTGCTGGAAGACCGGTGTCGCGTTGTTCGCGTCAACCTTGATGTCCAAGTCAGTTCCCTCCCCTCATCTGTACTACTTTTATGATACAGATGGCCAAAACGAATAGTAAGGCCCATCCGCGCCCTGAGCGTTGGCGCACCGCGAGTACCGAAGTAATGCGCCGGTGAAAGCGAGAACGCTCTGTTTTGTGAATTTTGGTGGCGTTCGGGTCGAACTGTTGATTTTCAAGGACAGGCTCAACAATGGCGGTCTGTATCAGCGCATGGAGGAGATCCTGCCAGCATTTGCTGAAGTGCTGGGCCGACTGACGCATACGCGGTTTCCCTCGCCCGGGCCGCCGCCTATAATGCGCGCCTTTTTTGCGCCTATCACGCGCGGAGCAGTGATGTTGGCGATTGTCGACTACGACGCAGGTAATCTCAGAAGCGTGCAGCGCGCGTGTCATCACGTGGGCATCGAGGCTGAGATCACGTCGGATCCGAAAGTGGTGATGGCCGCTGAGCGGGTGATTTTTCCTGGAGTTGGGGCGGCGACAAGCGCCGTTGACACTCTTGCCAAGTCCGGTCTCGGCGATGCGCTCAAGGCTGTGTTCGAGGCGGGAACGCCGATTCTCGGAATATGTCTCGGCTCCCAGATTGTGCTCGAGCATACTGAGGAGGATAACCGGGACTGTCTTGGGCTTATCGAAGGTGCCTGTCAGCGTTTCGACTTTGCCGATCGTAATCTGAAGGTGCCACACATCGGTTGGAACGAGATTGACGTGCGGCAGCCGCATCCGCTGCTCCGCCACGTTGAGTCAGGTCAGCAGTTCTACTTTGTCCACAGCTACTACGCAGTACCGTTGTCGCAGGACAACATTGTGTGCACGACCAACTACGGTATTGAGTTCTGTTCTGCAGTAGGTCGCGACAATTTGTTTGCTTCGCAATTTCACCTTGAAAAGAGCGGTGAGACCGGCCTTACAGTACTCGCCGAGTTTGCTAATTGGGATGGGACCTGCTGAGGACTTGTCATGCAGAGTAACCGCGTGTTCGCTGTATTGACCCTACTTTGCGTAAAGCGACGCAACGAATTGAGTGCCTGCGATGTTGAGTAAACGCGTGATTGCATGTCTGGACGTGCGAGATGGAAACCTCGCCAAGAGCGTCCAGTTTGTTGACACGAAGGACATTGGCGATCCAGTCGAAAAGGCTGCGCAATACTACGCCGAAGGTCTGGATGAGCTAGTGTTTTATGACATCACAGCGTCGAGCGACAAGCGCAACATTATGCTGGACGTTGTCGAGCGTGTGGCTGAGCAGGTGTTTATTCCGTTCTCTGTGGGCGGTGGCGTTCGTACGATTGAAGATGCTACGAATCTGCGATTTGCTGGCGCAGAGAAAATCAACGTTAACTCGGCGGCAGTGCAACGACCGGAGTTGATCTCCGATTGTGCCCGTGCCATTGGCACTCAGAGCACGGTCCTGTCGATGGACATCAAACGCACAGAGCCCTGCCGCGATCTACCGAGCGGGTACGAAATTGTCATTAACGGCGGCCGAACGGCGGTTGGGCTCGATGCTCTAACGTGGGCGTTGAGGGGCGAAGAGCTGGGAGCGGGCGAACTAGTCGTGAACTCAATTGATGCAGATGGTACCAAGGAAGGGTACGAAATCGAGCTTACTAGGATGATAGCTGAGGCTGTATCAATTCCCGTAATTGCGTCGGGCGGCGCGGGTAAGCCGGAGCACCTTGCGGAGGTTTTGACNGAGGGCGGGGCGGACGCCGCGCTTGTCGCCTCTATGNTGCACTACGGCGAATACAGCGTGGGTGAANTCAAGCAGTATCTGCATGACCAGGGCATCAAGGTGAGACTGGTCTGAATAAAGAGAGGAATGAGGCGTACATGAAAGCCGTATTGGTTGCTGATGATGGGTCTATGGCGTGGGGTAAGGCGGAGACGCCAGTTCTCGGTCCNGGCGAGGTGCTCATTGAAGTTGCGGCGACGGCGATCAATCGTGCGGATCTGATGCAACGCCGCGGGCTCTATCCACCGCCACCGGGCGCGAGCCCCATCATTGGTCTTGAGTGTGCAGGTCTCGTAGCTGGACTGGGTGATGGTGTTCGTGGGCTGACTGTGGGCATGCCGGTGTGCGCGTTGCTTGCCGGTGGCGGATATGCCGAATATGCAGTGGCACCGGCCACCAGTGTGCTNCCGATACCTCGCGGGCTCAGTTTTCAGGAGGCGGCATCACTGCCTGAAGCTTATGCTACCGCCTGGCTGAACCTCTTTATGGAAGCAGGGCTACGGGAGGGTGAAAGCGTGGTGCTGCACGCGGGTGCGAGCGGGGTGGGGACTGCAGCAGTGCAGCTCTGNAAAGCCTTCGGCAGCCCTTCGTTTGTGACGGCAGGTGAGGATGATAAAGTCGCACGCTGTCTGGAGCTGGGAGCCGATGCTGGCGCGAACCGTAANCAGGACGGGATGTGGGACGCCGCNCTCGACTTTGCGGGAGAGTCGGGTGTCGATGTCATCCTGGACCCTGTGGGTGCGGAGTACTTTGAAGAGAACATCAAACTGCTTGGACTGGGTGGTCGACTGGTTCTGATCGGCCTGATGAGTGGCGCCAAAACGCAAGCGAACCTTGGCTTGTTGATGACCAAGCGCCTACGTGTCATTGGTTCAACACTGCGTGCCCGCCCGAACGCTGAAAAAGCCGCGGTCATGGGTCAACTCAAAGATCAAGTTTGGCCAAAAATTGCGTCCGGGAGCATCCGCCCGGTTATCGACCATGTTTACCCGGTCCACGAAGTGGAGGCNGCGTATCGCCTTGTGGAATCGAATGCCACCTTTGGTAAGGTGTTACTCGAGGTCAATNCGGCACTGAGCCCTTGACAAGCTGGCTTGGCGTATACGTCAGGTCAGAGCTCAAACTTCTGAGACGTCTTCTGCCTGAAAGCCCTTGTCGGTCTGAGTAATGGTGAATTCTACGCGTCCGCCCTGTTTCAGCGTCCGGTACCCCTCACCCCGGATCGAGCGGAAGTGCACAAAAACATCCTCGCCGTCTTCCTGCTCGATAAAGCCGAAACCCTTGGCATCGTTGAACCACTTAACGGTGCCTGACTGACGGTCTGCCATGGCTACCCCCCTTGTTTTTCTTGTGCCTTGCCCTGACTTTCGTCAGTCGCTAGGTGCNGGCGTTTNAATCTCNTCCGACGANGATTAAGCATCCTTNGAATCAGTTTCGCAAGTCCATGCCCATTCGGCTTGTGAATAGGATGGCTGGCTTAAGATCACATCGCGGCAACGCGCCGCCGCTCTGAACTCAATTGCTCCAGNGTGCTGTCAATGTCGACAAGTTTCTGGCGCTCCTTCTCCACAACCTCGGCTGGCGCCTTCTCTACAAAGTTCCGGTTGGAGACTTTACCTGCGACGCGGCCGCGGTCTTTTTCGAGNCGTCCAATTTCCTTATCGAGGCGCGCAAGTTCCTGGTCCTTGTCGATCAAACCGTCAAGCGGCACACAGACCTGCATTCGACCCACTACATGGGTTGCAGATACAGGCACCTCCGCGCCCGCTTCGAGCCACTCGAGCGACTCCGGTTTTACTAGGAATTCAAGGAGATCCCGGTTTTCATCCAGATGTTCGCGATCGGTATCGGTGCCGCCATGGAGCAGCACGGGGATTTGTTTTGCAAAGGAGATGTCCATCTGGCCGCGGATGTTTCGGGTCGCAGTGACTACATCCTTGACCCAGGCCATTGCTGCGACGGCGTTTTCATCGCGGCGGGCCGCGTCGGAGGCCGGGTAGTCTCGCAGCATGACAGTGTCGTCATGCTTGCCGGCGAGCGGCGCGATCCGCAGCCAAAGCTCTTCGGTCATGAACGGCAGGAAAGGATGCGCGAGGCGCAGGGTCTCCTCGAGAACGGTAACCAGCGTGTGTCGGGTACCGCGCTTCGCTGCGTCACTCGCGCTATCGTTGGTCAGCACGGTCTTGGCAGCTTCAAGGTACCAGTCGCAGTATTCGTCCCACACAAACTCGTACAACGCTTTGCTGGCGAGGTCGTAGCGGAATGTCTCCATTGCGAGGTTGATGGCCCCCGCTGCGTTATCCAGTTCATTTTGAATCCAGCGGTCGGTCAGCGACANTGTCATCTCACCACTGCCAATGCCGCAGTCTTCACCTTCGGTGTTCGTGAGCACGTAGCGAGCGGCATTCCAGAGTTTGTTGCAGAAATTTCGATAACCCTGGATGCGCTTCATGTCAAAGCGCAGCGTACGCGATCTGGATGCCATTGCGTAAAACGTGAAGCGCAAAGCATCAGTGCCGAAGCCCTCGATGCCGTCCGGNAACTCCTTGCGCGTATTCTTTTCGATGCGCTGCGCCATGCGCGGCTGCATTAGACTGTCGGTCCGCTTGGCGAGCAGACCGTCAAGATCAATGCCGTCAATGATGTCAAGGGGATCNAGGCCGTTGCCCTTGCTCTTAGACATCTTGTTGCCGTCGGCATCGGTCACCATGCCGGTGACATAAACCTTGCGGAAGGGGACCTCGCCGACAAACTTGAGCGTCATCATTATCATGCGCGACACCCAAAAGGTGATGATGTCGTGCCCTGTGACCATGACGTCCGTTGAGTGGAACGTTTCAAGGTCCGGTGTGGCGTCGGGCCAGCCGAGGGTTGAGAAAGTCCACAGCGCTGATGAGAACCAGGTATCCAGCACGTCTTCGTCCTGCGCTAGCGCAAGGTCGTCAGCCAGGCTGTGTTTTGCCCGTACTTCAGCCTCATTGTGTCCCACGTAGACGTTGCCTGCGTCGTCATACCAGGCCGGAATCCTGTGGCCCCACCACTGCTGGCGGCTGATGGTCCAGTCCTGCATCTCGCGCATCCACGCGAAGTAGGTATTCTCGTAGCTCTTGGGGATGAATTCGATGTCGCCGTCTTCGACCGCCTTGATGGCCGGTCCGGCGAGAGGCTGGATTTTTACGAACCACTGATCCGACAGGTATGGCTCAACAACCACTCCAGTCTTCTCGCCGCGAGGCAGCGGATGTGTGTGCTCTTCGATGCTTCCAAGCAGGCCTAAAGAATCAAGGTCGGCAACAATACGCTTGCGCGCTTCGAACCTGTCGAGGCCGCGATACACCTCCGGAACTTGGTCGTTGAGCGAAGCATCGTCGTTGAGCACGTTGATCATGCCAAGGTTGTGCCGGCGNCCGATGTCGTAGTCGTTGAAGTCATGCGCGGGNGTGATCTTGACGCAACCGGTGCCAAACTCTGGGTCTACATAGTGGTCTGCTATGACCGGGATCCGGCGGCCCGTCAGGGGAAGTTCCACCTCGACACCCACCAGGCCCTGATAGCGCTCATCCCCTGGATTAACCGCGACAGCGACGTCTCCCAGCATGGTCTCGGGTCGCGTCGTTGCGACGGTCAGTCGGTCAACATCCCCAANTGGCTTGNCCAGCGGATAGTGGAAGTGCCAGAGGTTGCCTTTTTCCTCCTCGGACTCGACTTCGAGGTCGGACAGCGACGTTTTGAGGACTGGGTCCCAGTTGACTAGGCGTTTACCCTTGTAGATTAGGCCTTCGCCGTAGAGCCGGACAAATACTTCCAGCACCGCGCGAGAAAGCCCTTCATCGAGCGTGAATCGCTCGGTCTCCCAATGCAGNGAGGCACCCANGCGNCGGAGTTGTTTGGTGATGGTGCCGCCGGAGGTTTCCTTCCACTCCCAAACCTTGTCTGTGAACTTCTTACGCCCTAAATCCGATGGCTTGATGCCCTGCGCGTTCAGCTGTTCGGTGACGATCATCTGCGTTGCAATGCCAGCGTGGTCGGTGCCCATCTGCCAGAGCGTGTTGTTGCCCTGCATGCGCCGATAACGAATAAGTGCATCCACCAAGCTGTGCTGGAAGGCGTGCCCCATATGCAGCGTACCGGTCACATTCGGTGGTGGTATCGCGATGGAAAACGGTGTGCCGTTGCCGCTCGGGGCGAAATAGCCGGCTGCTTCCCATTGGGCGTAGCGCTGGCCCTCAATTTCCTGAGGTGAGTAGTTCTTCATGATGGGTAAGAGTTCTGCTGGCCCGGTCCGTATTGTTCAGGGGTGGGGCACGTCTGCCAGTGAGTCGGTTGCGGCAGCATCCAACTCTTCTAGGAGTGTGTTCAGTTCCCGGGTCAATTTTTCTTTCAGGTCGGTAATACGCTGGTCCGGTTCGTACGCTGCACCTTCGACAGGTATCTGATCCGCGTCCACGGGTTCTATTGTTGGTTTTGTGTTGGTCTTTGTTTTTGGACCTCTTGCTTGCGATTCGGCTTCCGGCGTTTCCGCCTGCTGCTGCGCACCGGGTTTCGCTGACGAGCCAGCGGGCTCCGCTGCGATGTTCTCACTGGCGTCGTTCGGGGGCGCAGATGGCGGTGCCTGCGCGATTCCGAACAGATCGCGTGTCATGCCCAACGGATCGATGTCTTTTGCATCCTTGAGGTCGTTGCTCTTCGGCATCGTTCAACTTTTCAGCGGGAGCTGATGGAATGATACTGCAACGGATAACCACGGTCTCGGTAAAACCGATAGTTTGTACGTGCCTTCTCGCGCCGCTCTGCGTCGAGCGGAACAACCTCTGCAACTCGGGTGAAGCGGCTGAAGAACTCAGGGACCTCTCCAGACAGATTGACTAGTACGTCGTTGTGCGTGCCAGGTTCGCCGTTGTAGCCGATGTGCACAGGGCCGGCGGGCGACGTGTTGCCAACGTCATGTGGAATGAAGCGATCTGGCCTGAACGACCAGAGCAGGTTGTCCATTTCCCCACAATCCTCGCTCGTGCCAACGTGGATGTAGACGCGATGTCCCTGTCGCCAGGCCTTTTCGATCAGCCGGCANGCGAACAGAAAGGCCGGCTCGGCGGTATCAATCTGGTAGAAATCGATGCGGGTCATCGGCGGCGATCAGGTGGACTCCGCTTCTGCGTCTGCAGCTGCCCGGTTCCGCAGATACTGCACTAGCATCGGCACCGGGCGGCCTGTTGAACTGCGCGCGGTGCCAGATGTGTAAGCGGTGCCGGCACAGTCGAGGTGTGCCCAGCGGTACTCCCGTGTAAATCGCGCTAGGAAGCAGGCAGCTGTGATACTGCTGGCTCCACGTCCACCAATGTTCGCCATGTCAGCGGAAGGGCTCTTGAGATTGCTTTGGTAGTCCTCCCAGATCGGCATGCGCCAGGCCCGGTCAAGACTGGATGTGCCCGCCTCAAGCAGGTCCTCGGCAAGGCCGTCGTCGTTGGCGAAAAGGCCGGTCGCATGGGAGCCAAGTGCTGTGATGATTGCGCCAGTCAGGGTTGCGACGTCGATCACGGTCCTGGGTTCGTACTTCGCGATGTAAGTCAGCGCGTCGCACAGGACCAGGCGGCCCTCGGCGTCGGTGTTCAGAATTTCCACCGTCTGCCCGGACATGGTTTTGACGATATCGCCCGGTCGCGTTGCGCTGGCGGAAGGCATGTTCTCTGCACTTGCTACAACACCGAGCACGTTGATGGGCAAGGCCATCTGCGCGACGGCTTTCATAACCCCGATGACGCTGGCCGCACCACACATGTCATAGATCATCTCGTACATCGTGCCTGGAGTTTTGAGGCTGATGCCGCCGGTGTCAAAGGTGATGCCCTTGCCAACNATTGCGTAAGGGGCTGCGTCTGCTGGCCCGCCCTTGTACTCCATGAGGATCATCTTGCTGGGTTCGTTGCTGCCCGCGCCAACAGACAGAAACGCGCCCATGCCGTGATCGCGCATGTGTTTCTCTTCGACTACTGTAGTCTTCAGTGCCCGGTATTCACGCGCAAGCTCCTTTGCGGACTGGGCCAGGTATGAAGGTGTACAGATGTTGGCCGGTGTGTTTCCCAGGTCTTTCGCCAGCGTTATCCCGGCCGCAAGGGCTGCGCCTGCTTCCAGTGCTGTCTGGGCTGCNGCGGCGGCCTCGCGGTCCTCAACGTGTACTTCGACGCTTTCAATTACGGGACGGCGGCTGGGCGGAGTGCCACGCATGTCGTCGTAGCGATAAGTGCTCGCTGCTAGGGTTTGGGCAAGCTGCGTGTAGGTCCAGGCGCTGGACTCATCGGTGGGTGCCAGATCGTCCAGGCAGATCAGGGCGGATTTTGCCTGGCTTCGGCCCAGCGTCGTGGCAAGGGCAGACAGGGTCTTATTAAGTTTCCCCGCATCGAGTTTGTCGGGCGTGCCAAGGCCCAGGAGCATAACCCGCTGCGCGGCTATGCCGGGTACGTCGTGCAGCATCANTGTNTCGCCGGCNTTGCCCTGGATATCACCTCGTTTGAGCACGCGCGAGAGTGCGCGCTTGCTCGCTTTGTCGAGTACGCGTGCGCTAGGGCCGAGCTTATCGCCGTTGACCGTGACAATGAGGCAATGAGTTCGTGCGCGGACTGGGTTGCTGCTGCGGGTGATGAACTGCATGGGATTCTCCGAGGAATGCATGACTAATATACCGCGAGTACAGTCGCTAACGGGCGTGACGCTATGGCAATTTCAGGGAACNGCCGCATCCCGCTGTGGACAAACAGTTAAGATTCGGCGGCGCAGACCTTCCTACTTTCACGCGGTCCTCGAAACACGTCATGATCATCTATCGCTACTTCGCACGTGAGGTGTTCTTCACCACGCTCGCGGTCGCGGGCATCGTGCTTGTGATTGCGATGGGGTGGCGCTTCTCCGGCTACTTGAACGATGCCGCTGATGGAGTTCTGACCCGTGACGTGCTTGTCTTTATTATGGCCTATCGCCTGCCGGGCTTTCTCGANCTGATTCTGCCGGTAAGCTTCTTCCTGGCGATCCTNCTGACCTACGGGCGCATGTATGTCGACAGCGAGATGATCGTGCTCATAAGCTGCGGTATGAGCCAGGGCCGGCTCGTGGGGATGACGCTTGGTCTGGCGGCGGTTGTGATGGCACTGATGGCGCCGGTGACACTGTGGCTGAAGCCGGCGGGCGANGCNCGCGTTGCCGCGCTTTTCGAGGAGCAGCGGAGTCTGACCGAGTTAGACACACTTGCTGCGGGGCGCTTTCAGACGCTGCGCTCCGGGCAACGGGTCACCTATGCCGAGGAGTTGGCTGACGATGGTCAGTTGAACGGCGTTTTCATTACTGAGCTTCGAGGCGAACCCGCGCCTGGTCCCAAAGACGTGGTGACAGTCGTCGCTGAACGGGGTGCACAGCATCGGGACCTAGATGGTGCGCGGTTTTTGGTGTTGCGAGATGGTCACCGGTATCGAGGTCGGCCCGGTGATGCAGAGTTTCAGATCATCGAGTACGAGGAGTATGGCCAACTGGTCGAAAGGCCGAGAACACGTGATCGGCTGTCGCGACGTGCGGCCATTCCGACTGGCGATCTGCGGTATAGCGATCCGCGTGAGGGGTCCGAGCTGCAGTGGAGAATCTCGATTATCCTGATGGTTCCCATGCTTGCTGTCATGGCCGTACCCTTGTCCCGGGTCAATCCGCGCCAGGGACGGTTTACGCGGCTGATTCCGGGGATGATTCTCTGCTTTATGTACGTTGTACTGCTGTCGACAGTGCGCAGCGCCGTGGAGCGTGAGCAGATTCCAATGGGGATTGGCCTATGGTGGATTCACGGTGCTTATTTGCTGTTGATCGGGTTCTTGCTAGCTAACGAGAGGCAGTTGCGATGATTCGGCTCGATCGCTATGTTGCTTGGACTGTCGCTCTGATGATGCTTCTGGCGGGCGTCGGTCTGCTAGGCGTGTTGTCGCTCTTCACGATGCTTGAACAGTTGGAGAGTCTGCGCAATGACTACGATACAGCCGCCGTGCTGCGCTACATGGCCTATACNACCCCGCGGCGTTTCTATGAACTGGTCCCTTATACCGCGTTGATCGGCTGCTTGGCCGGGCTAGGACTGCTTGCGTCGAACAGTGAGCTGTTAGTCATGCGCGCTGCNGGGTTGTCGATTCGCAGATTGACGCTGGCTGCGGCAGCGCCAGCGTTGCTTGTGGTCGGAGCAGGGCTGGCGCTGGGTGAGTACGTTGTGCCGACTGCGGAAAGGATCGCGCAGAATGATCGTGCTCGTGCACGCGCTGATAGTGCCATGACTAATGAGTTTGGGCATTGGTATCGTGAGGGCGACGTCTACATGCACTTTAATCTCATCAGTCGAAGTGGGGTACTCGAGGGTGTCAGTCAGTACGAGTTCGAGGGTGACGAGATGGTGGTCGCGCGGTTTGCCGACCGAGCGGTTTATGATGACACCGATGCAGAGCGGCGCTATTGGTTGCTTGAGNGGGTAATGGAGTCGGAGCTCGGGAAGGCTCAGGCACAGGTGCGTAGGTTGCCAAGCATGGAATGGCTCTCTGAGCTCACGCCTGAAATTCTCTCNACGCGGATGCTGATTCAGCCTGACAAACTCTCGATCGGGGAGCTTAAGTACAAGATCGGCTACCTGGCGCGTCAGGAGCTCAGCACGCTCAGCTACGAACTGGCGTTCTGGCGCAAGGTGCTGCTGCCGCTCTCCACGATCGGACTGGTCTTCATTGCGATTTCGTTTGTGTTTGGTCCGCTGCGCGAGTCGACAATGGCGGTGCGTGTGCTGAGCGGCCTTGCTGTGGGGGTACTGTTCAAGTTTGCGGAGGGGCTGCTGGGTCCCTTGTCGCTGGTTTTTGGCATTGAGCCTGCCCTGGTGGTGCTGCTTCCAATTGCGGGCTGTCTCGCTGCGGGAGGTTTTATGATTAGTCGCGTCGGCTGAACCAGAATCGTTTCGGAGTCCGCCCGGCGACTCGTATCCCTCGATTGGACTGGCCATTTAAAGTTAGTGCGTAGCTGCCCCCGGTTTTCGGGTCTGCGGCGCGCGCGATGCCCGAATCTGCCGTGTGTGTCTCGGTGGGTAAGCAATTGGACACCTGCTCATTGTGTTCATCCTGGGATGGTCAGTCGCCGGTGCGATGTAGGTCGTGATAGAGGCTACGGCCTACGTGATTATGTGTATNGTGCCCTCAGATGTAAGCGAGTGCTAACTATCAGGATTTGAGGCAGTGTCCACCTCGAACTGGTGACCATTGAAAGCCCGGTACAACTTGCGTTGAGCGGTGCCGTTCAGATTGCGCTTGATGAATACGAAGGCATGGACATGGACCGAGCCGCCATCTCGGAACTTGGCGCCGATTTGCTTTATGACAATCCGATGNGTNACGACACGTCAGTGCTCGGTGCGCCGCGTGGCGGACGATCTTCTGNGCAGATATTGAGGCTCCGAAGCNGCGAAGTTCACTCGTCCCTTTCTTTCTGGCGTCGTTCGGACTCATACGGTCTGTTGCCGAGGTAAACCACACGNGTGCGGGTCAGTCGGTCATGCCATGTCATCTGTTTGCGATCGATGAGCATCCATAGAAACCCNAGATACAGCGCACAGAACGAGAATGTCGCGGTGAGGAATCTCAGGACGCACTGGGTATAGCTCATGATGCCACCTTGTTCATCGACCGTACGAATTCGCCACACCTGCATGCCGAGCGACTGTCCCTTGATGCGCCAGAAGATGGTGTAGAACGCTAGGATCAAGAGGTACAGATATAGTTGGAACCAGATTCCGCTGACTGAATTGCCCTGCCCAATCATCTGGGTGGCGACAAATGTACCGATAAACAGCAGCGCGACGATGAGGAACAGGTCGTAGATCAAGGCGGCGGTCCGCCGCAGCAGGCTGGCGTTGGGTAGGTCGACTGGTGTGACGGGCTTGGCCACGAAAGTTGGTCCACTGTAGTTGAGCGCGCCATCATACTTTGTCGCGGGCGTTGCACGACAGCACATCCAGCCGAGCGACAAAAAANTATAGCCANAACGGGGGGGTGCGGCAGAAAGATCGAGTCCTCTNTCTCGGCTTGCGCTGCAACTGCTTGGCTATCAACTCTCGCTGCGCAGGATTGGTCGCCTGCTGGGGCGATCGTGTTTGGCTGAGCAGCCTTGATCTTCGAGATTCCGTAGAGCCCTCGCACTGGTGTCATGCTGTTGTTTGCTCTTGCCGCCGTTAGCGCTTGTCCGGNTCTGCAATGTAGGCTTTCGTCATTACGCCTCCACGGGGAGTTAGGTGCGCAATGGTTGTTAGACGACTGGTGGTTTGTTGTGGTGTGTTGCTTGCGCTACTTGCGGGCGCAACTACAGCTGAAGAGACAGNGGGCGCGTCTTGGACGGTGTTCCTGAACGGTGTCAAACGTGATGCNATGGCGGCAGGAGTTGCACCTGAGGNGCTGAATGGAGCACTTGGAGCACTTGAGCCGGATCCCAGAGTCTTAGGCTTTGACCGTAAGCAGCCCGAGTTTGTCCAGACGATGGAACAATACCTGAATGCTCGGGTGACTGAGTCACGAATTAGCGCAGCGCGACGACATTTTGTCGAGCACCGCGAGTTGCTTGACCGGATTGGGGAGCGCTANGGGGTAGATCCTCAATTCATCGTGGCGTTCTGGGGTGTCGAGTCGAGTTTTGGGCGCTACCAGGGCAAGTATTCCATCGTGCGCTCGGTGGCAACGCTCGCCCACGACCAGCGCCGCAGCGCCTTTTTTCGTAAGGAGTTACTACACGCGCTTGCGATTCTCGATGAGGGGCATGTGCCCCTCGAGCGTTTTGTTGGCGGGTGGGCCGGTGCCATGGGCCAGAACCAGTTTATGCCATCNAGCTTCCGCCGTTACGCGCAGGACTTTGATGGTGACGGTCGTAAAGACATCTGGCAAAACCGCGCGGATGTGTGGGCTTCAATCGCATACTACCTCGCTGAGTACAAATGGCGGGAAGGTGAACCCTGGGGTTTTCGCGTAGCTCTGCCAGAGGCGTTTCTGTTCGAGCGGGTGGCGCGCTCCGATAGCGTTGCNCGCTGCCGGGCCGAGCGTAGCCATAGCGCTCCGGCGGATCTGGCTACCTGGCGCGCCCGTGGCTTTGACGTGCCGGTCGGGGCAGCTTCGATGCGGTTGCTGAAACCGGAGCGGGGTGCGGATCACAGCTATATGGCAGCGGCCAACTTCGAGGTAATCCTGCGCTACAACTGCGCAAACAAATACGCTATTTCAGTTGGACTGCTTGCTGACGCGATTATNGTTAANTGAGAGTTGGAGCGATGCAATGGCATGCANCNTGCCATGGCCCCCGCTTCGCATTGCCGCCGGCACNCTCATCCGTAACGAGTTAGGCGATATGCTGCTCGTCNAACCGTCGTGCCGGTAGGGATCGCCGTTGCCCAGCGGNCTGCTCGCCCATATAAACGCCGCTTGAGGGCTGGATTCGTGAGTTACTTCAGGAGTTGGTTGGGTACGCAGCTTGGGGTAGGCCCTTGTCTCGCGGTTGAACATGTGCACGCATAGGTTGGTCAGACTGAAGGCTGCATGTTCTTTTTGTGCGGGCCGATGCTTCTCTACGCAGAGATGGCGTCCGTCAAGCTGCTATTCGAAGAATTGAACGAGGTCGCTTTTGTGCCGCTGGCAGTTGCGCATAAGCGCCTGCGCGCCGCTTTGCGCTGAGCCTGTTCGAATTGCAGCTAGGGCAGGCGCGCCATCTGGAAAATGGCATGCTGATCTGATGGTCAAGGTCCAGTTTCAACCATGAAGCTCGCTTCCGCTTCTGCTACGACCTCGCTGTTGTCTTCGCGTCGCATGATCCCGCTGAGCAACGCGAGACGCCCGCGCTGTTTGCTGCAGCGACCGATAACGCTGACTAGTGTGCCGATAGGCAGCGGGTCGCGGTATCTAATCTCGCACCTGGCAGTGTATGCTCGAAANCCNTTCAGGAANAGCCAGTTTGCCATCACGTCATCTAGGACGCTGTAGATGATGCCGCCATGGGTAACGCCGTCGTAGCCGCAGTGATTAGCATGGGGTGTGAACTCGGAGAGGCATTCGTCTNTCTCCAGGCGGAAGNGNAGACGCAGGCCGGAGNCATTGCCCTGGCCGCAGACAAAGCAGTTNTTGGCATCGCTACGCGGGTCGCTCAAGGTAAGCACTCCATCCAGTTTGTTAAAGGAGCATAAGGTGTCGGAAGTACGCTTGTCACAACACTCTTGTCCCTATTGTGGCGAGCCTATTCGACTGCTGGTTGATACCAGCGCCGGTGACAGTGAGTACATCGAGGATTGTGAGGTTTGCTGCCATCCCATGACGGTGTTGCTTGTAACTGGCTATGACGGTGAGCTGNAGGTCAGCGTGCACGATGAGAANGAATAGGCGNGNANCAAATTCAGGTTGCGCGAGCAATGGCCTTTGCCATAGTGCGGTGAACAACTCGGGTCAGCTCCCGCGCGTCCATATCCCCTGGCTCGACGGGTTGGTGGATGGTGACTACGGCGTGTCCTGGGACAAGGGCGGTGGAGCCTGACGGCAGTAAGTCTCGAGTACCGGCGATNGTGACNGGGAGCACCGGCAGATCAAGTTCGGTAGCCAGGTGGAATGCGCCACGCTTGAAGGTTCCAAGGCTGCCGTCCCGTGAACGTGTNCCCTCTGGAAAAAACACCACGCAAACACCGTCGCGAATCCTGTGTTTGGCAGCCTCAATGGAGCGCAGAGCAGACTCGGTATTGCCCCGGTCGATATATATGTAGCCCATGCGAGCGCACGCAATGCCGAGAAACGGCACCTGCCGAAGTTCCTGCTTCATGACCCAGATGATGTCCATTGGGGTCGCGCCGAAGATCAGGTAAATGTCGATCAAACTTTGGTGATTGGCGACAACAACGTAAGACTGCCCTGGTGCCACATGCTCGGTCCCATNNACGGTTGCNNGGNTCANGCTGGCGAGCATGTTCAGTCGCGCCCAGAATGTNGCCACGATTCTGCTTGAGAGGCCTGGCTTGCCCAACGCGCATAACAACACGATCACCAGTGCGAGAACGCCCGTTGAGAGCGCCAGGATGGGTGCGACCCAAAGCCAGCGCCAGATCGCGAGGATCAGGAGTTGCCAGGTGGCTGCGGGCCTTCGCGTTTCAGNTTGGGTGGGCTGATTCAGTGGCTGATGCGGGTCGGATAGGTTGCGGTTCTATTATAGCGCTGTCGAAAGAAGTGTACTGGTCAGGCAGGTTCGTGGCTGGCATTATAGGTTATTATATACGTAATCACTTACATATAATAAACACGGATCCAAAGGAGTGTGACTAGCGTGGATGGGGTTTGATGATGCGCGTGCCAATGCTCGAGCAGGCTGCACAGATGCAGCAACTGGCGCACTCAATTCAGGCGCACGCTAGCAGTTATCTTGCTCGGCGTGGCGTAGTCTTCGAGCTGCGCTGGTACGGCGTACTGGCCCATCTCTATCGGCACGGGCCGAGCGCGGTGACGGAGCTGGCGGGAGCGATCGGGGTTACGCATCCGGCTGTACATCAGACCGCAAGGTCCCTCATCCGGGAAGGTCTCGTCGGTGCATATCGGGATGCACGGGACAAGCGGCGTCGAGTACTAGCGCTTACTCACGCAGGCAGGGCGCGGTTAGTTGAGCTGCGCCCCTACTTCGACGCGCTGGAAGTCGAGGCGCGGCGGTTGTTTCGAGTACAGATACAGGCTTTGGGGGAGAGGATTGGTAGCGTGATCAGGATAATCGATTTTTCGCCACAGCTCGCACCGCGGTTTGCCGAATTGAACCGGGAATGGATCGAGCAGTTTTTCTGGATGGAGGCTACTGACGAGACCGTACTTGGCGACCCGCAGGGTTACATCATCGACCAGGGCGGCGCGATCGTCTTTGCGGAACGCTTGGATGACAACAAGATCATTGGCACCTGCGCACTGCAGATCCACGGCCGACAGTTGGGCGAACTGGCAAAAATGGCGGTGATGCCCTCGGCGCAGGGGCTGGGCGCCGGCCGAGCGCTTGGTGAAGCCGTGATAGAACGCGCCAGGGCAAAGGGGATTCGCCGCCTTTACCTGGACACCAATTCGATATTAAAGCCCGCAATCGGGCTCTACAAGCAGCTGGGTTTTGTGCAGCTCGAACGTGATGACGAATCGCGCTATGCGCGATCGGATACATANATGGAACTATTGCTGGACAGCGAAGCGGGATGATGCGCGAGGTTGTTCATTCGGCCTCACAGCAAACAGCAAATGNCCNCCAGGTGTCATTNATCCCAGGTGGTGTTGGCGTTACCCACCTGGCCATGACCNGGAGCCAGCAGGCCNTGGCCCGGAACGTGGTTTGCCTCTATGCGAATCCCGTCTGGGTCCTCGAANAACACCGAATANTAACCTGGNGCAAAGCCATCTTCCTGGGGCCCGTGNACAATGTNGGCACCAATCTTGATGGCNAGGTCATGGACNGCGTCTACGTCCGCGTTCGAGCGCATGCGGAAGCAGAANTGGTGCAGCCCTGGATGCCGCTGCTTGAAGCGCTCGCGCTCATAAGGGGGGGCGGCCTTCGAGATCGACACGCCCGTACGCCCGCCGACGCCATAAATGCTGTTTTCCGTGTCGTTGACCAGTGTCAGTCCCAATCCCGTCAGCAGTTTCCGATAAAAGGGCCGAGAGACGGCCATATCAGTGACGGTTAGCTGAATGTGCGCGATGCCGTTGATCGTGGGCATGAGCGAGTCCTTGTGGAGTGAGTGGCAAAGTCCGAGCGTTAGTCCTGCTCGTTGGAGTCCAATTCCCAATACGGTGGGTTGTTCAGCGGCCCTGGAGTTTGACCGAGCTGGAATAGGATGCCATGGGCGCTCTTGGGCGAGATAAACGCGTCCATGAATGTCGGATTGTCCAGATGCTTGTCGACAACCCGCACACCCTCAGCTTCCATCCTCACTACCTTTTGTTCGAGCTCTGGGGTCTGCAAAGTCAGATGGTGAATCCCCTCACCATGACGCTCGAGGTATTTTGCGAGGAAGCCCTCTGGATTGATTGGCTCAAGTAGCTCCAGACACAGTTCGTGCAGATCGAACAGGCCAACTCGGAATTCGCCCGTGCGATCTTCACCGATGCTCCGGAACCGGGCGCCGAGCACGCCCTCGAAGAAGGGGCGTGCTGCCTCAATGCTGTGGACGGCGATGCCGATGTGGTCAAGTCGGCCGATGGGTTCGTTAGACATGTATTTACTCCTGACCTGGTGTAGGTCGCCGGATAGAGTGCTTGGTGTACTGGGGCAATCCTACCGGGAAATGAAGNTGGCCCTGAATCCNGTGATGGATGCCGCCGCGGNATACGGCTAAGATCGACNATGCTANNCCTGAAGGCNTGATCTATGCGCCGTTCTTTNTTGTTTGCNGCCNNACTGTTCGGCAGCCTNGTGGCCCACGCCGCGCCACAGGTTGGCGATNTGGCACCTGACTTCTCACTCGTGGGCTCAGACGGCGCGACATACTCGCTCGCTCAGTTTCGTGGCCAAAAGCCCGTGGTGATTGCCTTTTTTCCAAAAGCTTTNACCGGTGGATGAACCATGGAATGCAAGGCGCTGCGTGACAGTGCCAAGNAAATCACCGCATACGACGTTGCGTATTTNATGGCNAGCACGGACTCCGTCGAGGACAACNCCGGCTTTGCTCGAAAAAATGAGGCTAACTTCCCGATCCTGTCTGATCCCGGTAAGGCCGCGTGCAATGCCTTNGGCGTGCTGCACGAACGCGGTTTCGCNCGGCGCTGGACGTTNTACATCGACGCAGATNGCGTCATTCGNAAGATTGACAAAGAAGTAAACCCGCGCANTGCGGGAGCCGACCTGGTNCGTAATCTAGAAGCGTTGGGCTTCCCNAAGCGGGCAAGCTGAACCGNGTCANAACCCGAGTTNGCGCTTTAGTGCCTGGTCNATCCAGATTCGCGAGTAGATCGGTCCAGGNCTGGCCGCGCCTGCCCTGAGNTCGCCGCCATAGTTCTTNACCCAAGGCCACCAGGCAGAATAGATGTACTCGGCTGGCAGCCAGATGTAAGGCGCGTTGTCGAGCATCTCGATCGTCATAGCGCGAATCATTGCGACGCGTTTGGACTCTTCCCGTTCAAGGTGCAGGTCGACCACCTTCTGGTCGAAGCTGGGGTCGGACCAATGTGAAGGGTTCCAGGTCTGCCCGGACTTGAAGCTCTTCCGCAACGACGTGGTGGGATTNGTGTGGCCGCTGTTCATGAAGTAGCCCGACTCATGGGTGCGCGTTGTCATCGCTGAGAGGAATGAGGCGTACTCCATTGGCACAATATCTATGCGCACTCCCACCTTGGCTAGATAGTCATCGAGCAGTGGGATGAGGTCCATGTTGTTAGGTGAGCATGTGCAGACCTGCACTTTGAAGCTGAAACCGTCGGGATAGCCGGCTTCGGCAAGCAGTTCCTTGGCCTTCTCCGGGTCGTACCCGAACAGCTCCTTTACNGATTCCGGCATTTCGTCGAGTGGTTGGAAGTAGTCACCGAACCCTGGATGCATCGGGTAGGCCATAAGCTCGGCATGGCCGCCGTAGTAGAGCTCAACAATCTCNGGCTGGTTCACCGCAAGATTCAGTGCNCGGCGTACACGTTTGTCCGCAAAGGGTTCTTTGTCTACGCGCATCACCAGGAAGTTGCCNCCGGTCGTCAACCATCGCGACCACTGCAGTTCTGGTGTTGACTGCTTGAGGTGGTCAACCACAATCCAGCGGATCGACTNCAGGACGTCGATCTTCGCGGTGCGCAGCGCGGTGAGAATAGTCGCCTCGTCTTTGATGATCCGATATGTNACTTCGTCAACATAGGGTAGCTGCATGGCNNGCGTGCCAACCTGCTCGCGGCCCCAGTAGTTCGGNCGGCGGGTGTAGGACTGAATGTTGCCCTGAATGAAATGGGTNAGTTCGAAAGGCCCCGTACCAGTGACATTTCGCCAGTCCTTGGCGTCGATNTTGGCCATTTCTTGCGGGACGATTGCAGAGTGAAAGCCATAGCCGTAGCGATAGTCCCANTCGGCGTTGAACTNGTTCAGGTGGAAGACCACAGTGTNTGAGTCCCGGGCTTCGACTAGATCAATGTGATCAAAGTAGGTTGGGATCTTTTTCGGGCTACCCTCAACGTTGTAGAACGAAAAGACTACGTCGTCCGCGGTCAACTCTCGCGGCGCCATCATGCCGGCCTTACCGTGGAACATGACGCCTTGCCTGAGCTCAAACACAAGTGTTAGATCATCTTCCCAGTACCAGCGTTCAGCCAGTTCNCCGCGTAGGCCTTNGCGGGGTATGTAGGCTTCGGCCATGAAGGGGAAATCTCCACCCTTGCGTGAGCTCTGGGTGAGGTCAGCCGCCATCAACTGCTCGCGCACCAGGCCTGTGTCGTGGTTGATCTTCCAGCTCCAGTCGACTGGGTCCCAGGACAGCGCCGAAAGCGTNTAGTAAACNGTACCAATGTCGAGAGAACCGCCGTATTCGCGTCGATCAATGTCGGTCTCAGCCCANNCNNGCGNGGCAGTCAGGACAATAGTCAGTAGAAGAAGGCAGACATGCATGTGGATCGTTCCTTTCGGGCCGCGGCGAGTATAGCGNCCTAGAAACACTTTGGTTGGTATCGGCAAGGGGNTAGGCCGGGTATTCTATGAGGATGTNATTTCGGAAAGAGTNGAGAACCANATGGCCGAACTGCGCTCATTCCGGTCCACGGCCTGGCGNCTGCNGGCGCTNATGGGACTGTTAGCGCTGGGCGTGTTGGCTGGCTGTGAGCCCNTGGGACCGATCCCGGGCAAGAGCNTCGATGGTGTGCTAGCCGNCGCGCCGGACGACTGGCGCGCGCTGGATTCGGCCGAGGTTGTTCAGCTTGAGACCGCAGGCAACTATTCAGTCAACATCTGGGGTGTAGGGACAGTCGACGGCTACTTTGTAGCGGCATCCAGAGGGCCAAAAACCCGGTGGGCTAAACGCATCGGNAAGGATCCTNCAGTCCGACTCNGGGTGGGGNATTCGGTCTATGCGCTGACAGCGTCTGAAGTCTCTGATCGCGNNGTTCTCGNGCGGGTCGCAGCTGCGTACAACAAAAAATATGATTTTGATGCGGATGACGATTTTCCCGACGCCGTGATCTATCGCNTGGACCGCCTATGAGAATGCTGNGTATNCCTGCATTGTCCCTGACTCAGTTCGCGCCTTATGTCAGGCACTGNCGCCGTGACCAGTGAGGCGACCCCNACGCTTCCCCCCGATCCGCTCCNGGAATTGCCTGATTTCTGCCGACCGCTCGTCAACTTGCCATGGGTGTCCTTTATCGAACGGACTGGGGTGCCGGCGTTCGGGGTTGGCATCGTGCTNATGCTGCTCTGCCTGCCGCTGTATGACTACAACTCGCTTACGCCGAGGTTGCCGATGGCCGGTGCGGCNTTCCCGCCAGCTCTNGCGCTTGCGCTAAGTTTNCTGCTGTTTTTGGCCAGAGGGGCAACCTCAGACTTCCGAACGTTGGTGGNCTTCGGGCGGATTGGGCTCAGCGATATTTCGGGACTGGTTGTAAGTCGCCGGGGGGCCTTTCTCGAGCTTGGACTGGGGCTGGTAATCGGGGTCGGACGGCTCGTCCGCCAGATACGCTTCGATGCGGATACGAGCGGCGTGGAATGGCTTGAACCAGGGCGTGTGTTGGTGGCTCTGTCGATTATTGGCTACACAGTGTTGCAGGTACACCTTTTGGCGTTCTGCGTGCGTCAGGCCATTGTGTATCGGAGGGTGGCGCATAATTACCATCTAGATCTGCTGGCGCCGGAACACAATAGTCTGGTCTCAAACCCGCTCATTCGCTTCTTGATCATTGGTCTCGTTATCGTGTCATTCGGGGTGTTGGTGATTGAGTTTGCACCTTATGCCACGCTGCAGCGGCGGGTGGTTGGTGCAGGCGCGATCGCGGGTGTGCTTTGGTTGCTGCTGCTTGGAGTCTCTCTGGTACCGCTCTTCGTGCTGCGATGGCGCATAGCGGCTGCAAAGACAGTCGAGATCACCATTGTGCGCCGGGCCTTGCGGGGTGACCGCGATGGGCTTAGCGCGAGCGCATTTGGCACTGAGTTGATCGCCTTCTCAGCGGCTGATCTCATGTACTACGAAGACCGCATCC
>PAWP01000015.1 GCA_002714125.1 Gammaproteobacteria bacterium | reverse complement strand
CAAGGTATACGGGGCGGCACCTTGCTGGCATCAGGCATGTTGTTTCACGGTGCGCCTGCACGTGTCGCGCCAAGCGAAAACAAGACTTACGAACTGTACATGAACGTGGCAGAGCTCGATCTTACCTACCACCTGGACTGGCCCAAGGTGGAGGGCGTTCGGGCCGTGATCTACGCCGGTAACTGGGGCGCCCGTTTGCGCGGCGCTACAGGGGGCATGTTTGGCAGCCATCTCAGCCACGTGGATGTCGATGTGATCGCAGCAGGTGGCGTGATTGATCGGGTCGAGGTCGCTGCGAGCCTCGAAGGCCCGATCGATGACGGAATCCAGTTCATCAATCAAACGCCACTGGCTAATCTGACCAGTCGGGTCACGGAGACATGGTTTGGCTCAGGGCCGATTGTTGGCAATGCCAAGGTGATGGTGCCGCTCAAGGCACAGGAGGATCGACCTACAGAAGTAGATGTTTCGGTCCAACTGCAAGGCAACGAGCTGGTCATGCCCAACTATCAGCTAGACCTCCACGACTTCACAACCGAATTGACCTACTCGAACGACAAGGGGCTGAGCGCATTGAGCTACGCGGCGAAGCTGCTGGGCGGACCCGTGAGCGGTAACATTGAATCTGACGTACACGGGAACAGAGGTGAAATCAGAGTTGTCGCGGCAGGCGAGGTTGCTGTGTCTCGGCTTCATCGCTGGTCACGCCAGCCCATTTTTACCCATGTGAGCGGCGAGCTGGCTTATGCGAGTACCCTGCATGTTCCATTCGGCACCGGCGCCATGCCGCCCTATGTCGTGGTTGAGAGCGACCTGATTGGTGTGGCTTCGCGGTTGCCGGCGCCCATGGACAAGCATGTCGAAAAGCCGGTGGACTTCCGGTATGAACATACCTTTGAGGCGGACAGTGACCTGATTGCCTGGGACTACGACAATGAGGTCATTGGTCGGTTGCGGGTTGTGGACGGCAATGTGGTCGGCGGTGAAGTGACATTTGGCTTGGGGCGCCTGCTGACAAACAGCGTCGAGCGCATGGTGATAATCGGAGAGCTCGAATATGCAGACTACGAGGTTTGGTCTGAGCTCATCGAGGCCATGCAGATGGAGGCAAGCGCGGATCTGGAGAGCGGATTTGCAGATGCGCTCGAGGGCATTGAGGTCAGCGTGGTCCGACTCGATGCGTTCGGACTCGAGCTCAGCGACGCCGGAATCGTCATAACACGTCTTGACGATGCATGGCTGGTAGTGGTCTCGAACTCCAAGGTAGAAGGCGTGATTCGAGTTCCCGACCAGGAAGACGAACCACTGACGGTGGACCTTGCATACCTCCGGGTGGACGGTGATGAGGATGAATCCATCGACCCGTTCGAGCACATTGATCCCCGCGAGTATTTGCCGGTCAATTTTAGTACCCGCGAGCTGCGGGTTGGTGACGATGACTACGGTAGCTGGCAGCTGGCGTTCCGCCCGGACGAAGAAGGCGCGGTCCTGAACGATGTTCGGGCCAGCACGCGTGGCCTTCAGCTCGTCGCTAACTCGACAATTACCTGGCGGCCGGATGCAGCTGGTGGCAACAGTACTTTTCAGGGCACGGTATACACGGACGATCTTGGAAGAGCACTCACCGAGTTTGGTTATGCATCGAGCATTGAGGGTGAGGGCATGCAGTTCGGTGCAGACATCGCTTGGCCAGGCTCGCCGGCAATGATCGACATTTTCAACATATCGGGACAAGTAGCAATCGAGTCGGGTAAAGGTCGATTTGTACAGGTTGAAGCCAACGGAACAGGCGCGCTCAAGCTGCTTGGTATTTTTGACTTTGCGTCTCTTGCACGGCGACTTTCCTTCGACTTCTCAGATATTGTTGAGAGCGGCTACTCCTTTGACAACGTCTCCGGTGTTGTGGATTTCGATGAGGGGCGGGTTAATATCGTCGACTCTGTCGTTATTGAAGGTTCGAGCAGCATCTTCAAAGTCGGGGGCAGCATAGACCTTACCACCGAAGCGCTTGATAACGACATGATTGTCACCTTGCCGGTAAGCCGCAATCTGCCCTGGTACGCGGCTTACTCGGCAATAGCAACTGGACCGCTCATGGGAGCGGGCGTGTTCATCGCGCAGAAGGTCTTCGAAGATCAGATCAATGCAATGAGCAGCGCGAAGTACAAGGTCAGTGGCACCCTGGATGAGCCCCAGATCGAGTTTGTCAGTATTTTTAGCGATACCGTCCGCGAGGGCGCGGCGCATCAGGAAGAACGCACCTCAAATCCGGATCATTTAGTGCCACTAACGCCTGATGCGGAACTTGTGCCTGCTACAGGAGGTTGATGGCCGTGTGCCTTGGCGTGATTCATATGGTGAGCTCGACCAGTATTGAGGCCAATCTAGACCGTCTTGATGCGCTCCTTGCCGAGGTTGTTGCTACGAGCGCCGAAGTGGTCTNCCTGCNNAGAATTGGGCTGCCTTTGCTACGTTCTAGACGCACGCCATCGGTATCGCGGACGCTGGCCCGCACCCTTCCATTCATCTGCACCTGGCGCACCTAGCAGAACAACATTCGGTGTGGATCGCGGCCGGCACCATCCCCCGTGNCGCTCGGCCAGATGGCTCTACGGTGGCCGAGCTGATCGCACGTGCTGCTTCNATTATTTTCGATTCTGCGGGCGCCAAAGTGGCTTGCTGCGACAAAATCCACATGTTTGATGTCGACGTTGATGACGCGATGCTATCGGGAGTCTGAACGCCTTGAGCTTGCGGTGACATTGTAGTGCTCGACGCACCGGTGGGCGGCCTTGGTCTGTCGGTTTGGTATTACCAACGTTTCGGCGAGTTCTATCCGAGCTCGCTTTGGGCTCCGCTGATGTAATTTCGGCACCAGCGCTCTTGACGAGGTCACCGGGCAAGCACATTGCGGATTGGTCGCCCGTAGTCGAGCGGTTGAGACGCAGGCCCATGTAGTCGCTGTATGTTAGGGCAGCGAGCATGACTCCGGGCGTCGAATCTGGAGCCACAGTTTGACCGCGGACCCGTGGGGCAATGTACTGTTGGATTTGGGGCAAGGGAAGACGACAGGGGTTGTAGAGATAGACCTGTCCCGAATCGCAGAACTCCGCGAAATCATGCCAATTCCGCGACAGCGTCAGCTTGGTTACCCGCCGCTAGCGATGCCGTCTGGATCATCGGTGGCCGAATTAGCTAGGTCGCGTAGGAATTGAAACAAACGCCGGTAGTGTCGTTTCTCGCTGCTCCCTGAAGCCNCTTCGCGGGCGACCTGACGGGTGAGTGAGCGCAGCTGCTGGCGGTCGACATTGGGGTAGGTCGAGGCCACGGCATCGACNCCCAAAACGAAGTCCTCAAGCAGCAGGGTGCGCCAGCGTTCAAGCTGGTGAAAGGCAGTCTTGTGTGCCAGCTTGGACGCGTCTTTGCGCTCGATCAGCGCCCGGATCTTGTTCACGTCGGTGCGTCGCAAGAGTTTGCCTATGTACTGAAGCTGACGCTTCTTCGCATTGCCCTTGTTGATGCGGCGATACTCCAGCGCCGCCTCGCGCAGCTGTTCGTCAGCAACCTCGCGGATGTCATGTTCGGGCAGGCTCGCAAGGCGCTCGCCGAGTTCACGCAGGTCTGCCATGTCACGCTTGCGCTGGGTTTTGCTGGGCGCTACGCCTGGTGACGGTGTCGCGTCTGTTTCCGTCATTCCCCCTCGCCAAACTTGTCGGCAAGCAGAGTCTCAATAGCATCCAGGGCATTGGTTTCGTCGCTGCCCTTAGCGTTGATGGTCAGGACAGTGCCTTGATTGGCTGCGAGCAGCATGATCGCCATAATACTCTTGCCGTTAAGCGTCTTGCCGCCGTGGTCAACGGTGATCTCGGAAACGAACTTCTGCGCTTCGGCGACAAACTTTGAGGCTGCTCGTGCGTGTAAGCCAAGTTTGTTCACTATCGTCAGCTCACGCGAGATCATTGACGCAACTCGCGGTGCCGGATTTGAACGTTGACGAACCTGGGCGCGAGTGCGGCGTGCAGGCGATTGGCTAGATAAACTGACCTGTGCTGACCCCCGGTGCAGCCGATCGCAACAGTCATGTAGCTGCGATTNCTAGCTTTGAAACGAGGGAGCCAGGTATTCAGATACGTCTCTATCTGCTCGAACATGGCATTGAAGTCGGGCTGCCCGTCGAGGAATTCCTGTACGGGTGCGTCAAGTCCGGTCAGACTTCGAAGGGAGCCGCGCCAATGCGGGTTGGGGAGGCANCGGGCGTCAAACACCATGTCTGCATCAACGGGCACGCCATGTTTGAAAGCAAAGGACTGGAACAATAGGGCAAACTCGAGAGAGTCCTTGGCGACTCGGTCCCNAACGAGATCGCGCAATGCATGGATCGTGAGCGAAGTGGTATCGATGGTTAGATCCGCCATCGTGGAAATAGGTGCCAGCAGCTCTGATTCGTAGGTCAGGGCTTCGGTTAGATCGCGCTCCCGGTTCGACAATGGATGTTTGCGCCGCGTCTCGCTGAAGCGTTGAAACAGTGCGTCGACTGCGGAGTCGAGGAAAATGATCTGGCGGGTTACGCGTGCTGGATCGATCTTCCCCACGACCTTTTCAAATGAGGCGAGGTCCTGGGGTAGGTTCCGGGCGTCAATACTCACCGCGACACGCTGGTCTGAACCCGAAGTGTCGAGACGTTCAACCAGCCCTGGTAGCAGGCTCACCGGCAGATTATCGATGCAATAGAACCCCATGTCTTCAAGCACGTGCAACGCAGTACTCTTGCCGGACCCGGATCGCCCACTGATGATGGTGAGTGAGATCATTGACCTTGGACAAACGAAACCGGTGGAGCCAGGGCAGCCTCTAACAGCGAGTCATCTGAATCTGCCGCTAGCAGGTTGGCCCGATAAGCGGGCACTTCAAATCGTTGGGCAAGCGTCGCGAGTACGCTGAGATGTTCGTCGACCTCGTGGGCCGGTACCAGCAGCACGAACAGAATCTGTACGGGTTCGTCATCAAACGCGCCGAAGTCGACCGGTGCCAAGAGGCGAAAGAGGCCGCCGACTATGCTCGAGCACCGGTACAGGCGGCAGTGGGGGATTGCCACGCCATGGCCTATTGCGGTGGTACCGAGTTTTTCGCGGCCGATCAGGTTCTCAAATACCTGTTCGGTGGTGAGCATTGGCAGCGTTGCGACCATGCGGCTCGCGACTTCCTCCAGGGCCTTCTTCTTGCTGCTGACATTCAGATGATGGCAGGTTCGATCAAGGGTCAGGATGGTTTCGAGGGTTCTAGTTGTCGCGTCAGTCACTTGGTTGGTTTGCCAGCATCGGGCCTACGCTGTCCGGGCTCCGCCACCAGGGCATCCGGCTTCCGGATCGCAGCACGGCTTTCCATGTTATGAGGTTAGACGTGTTCAGTGATGGTGTTTGTGTACCTTTTTCTTCTCTTTTTTCTGGTTGAGCTCGCGGTCAAGCTTGTCCACCAGCTGCNCGATTGGGGCGTATAGANCCGGTGAATCCGAATCGACATAAACCCAGCCGCCGTTAATGCGTACGGTGATTTCGACCTCCTGCTGGAGCGTCTCGGCGCTGCGGATCGCGGCAACGTTGGTGATCCGAACATTGTGATGCTCCAGGTGCTCGAGATTAGTTTCCACATAGCTCTTGAGAGCCTGCGTTATATACACATGTTGTGAGCTCAGATTGATCTGCATGGCTGCTCCTTTGGGTCAGACGAGCTGCTTACGCTCGTTTGACGGTGGGATGTTCAAGGACTCGCGGTACTTCGCGATAGTGCGGCGTGCAACCTTGATGTCCTCATCTGCAAGCAAAGCAGCAATTTTGTTGTCGGAGAGCGGTTTGCGTGGGTTTTCTTCCGCNACCAGGCGTTTGATGTGGGCGCGNATGGCAGTTGATGACACTTCACCGCCNGNGTGGNTGCTGACATGACTNGAGAAGAAGTACTTGAGTTCAAAAACTCCAGTGGGAGTATGCATGTACTTCTGGGTCGTGACCCGCGAGATGGTTGATTCGTGCAGTTCGACTGCTTCGGCGATGTCGTGAAGCACAAGTGGCTTCATGGCNTGTGCGCCGTACTCGAAGAATTCCCGCTGGATTTCCACTATTTTGGTGGCTACGCGCAGGAGCGTGTCNTTNCGCTGCTGCAGGCTTTTGATGAACCACCGGGCCTCCTGCAGGTGGTCACGCAGCTGAGTGTTGTCCGAGCTGTTGTCACCGCGNCGCACCATCCNGGCGTAGGTCGAGTTCACTCGAATCCGNGGCGCGGACTTANCGTTCAGTTCAACNGTCCAGCGATTGCCGATNTTTCGGACNATGANGTCAGGTTCGANGTACTNGGTATTGGANGGTGCNATTGCGCTGCCCGGGCGTGGATTGANCTGGAGGATCAGNCTGATCACTTCNTTGAGCTGCGGTTCNTTAAGCCTGGTCTTGCGNTGCAGCATNNCGTAGTCGTGATTGCCCAATTGGTCGAGGTAGTGTTCGACGATCTTAATCGCCTGCGCGCGCCAGGGTGTGTCGGNGGGCANATCTTTNAGCTGGATCAGCAGACATTCGCGCAGATTACGAGCGGCNATTCCGATTGGGTCTAGGTGCTGGATNAGATTCAGGACGGCGAGGATTTCGTCTTCCTCGACGTCAAGTTCGACAGGGAGGCCNGAGACAATGTCCTCGACGGTGATCGTCAGCATGCCCTCGGCATCGAGTCCGTCAATGATACTCANAGCGATCGTAAGGTCTGTCTNGGTCAGATTTAGAAGATTGACCTGCTCCAGGAGGTGCGAGGNAATCGAAGTGGCTTCCGAGTTGCGTGTATCGATGTAGTCGCTATNTTCGTCTTCGGTCGCGGTGTAGGAAGGAGGCAGGGGCGATTCGTCCCACACGTCCTCCCAGACGCTGTCTACCGGNAGATCCTCGGTAAGACTGTCTGAGANGATTTCCTCACTGNTATCNGGTATNGCGTCGCCGTCAAGTTCGGGGTCTGAGGTGGCCGCAGCGCCGGCGTCAGTGCCTCCGGTGAGTGGTTCGACCACGTCAGCTGTATCGGNNACGGCCTCTGTGGTGGTCTCTGCCGNGGGTGGTGTGTCGATGTTCCGTTCGGGCATATCGAGAGAGGTTTCCTCGCTGGACCCGTCTTCGGTAGCCTCTTCTAGCATCAGGTTCGTATCGAGCGCTTCCTGAATTTCTTGCTCAAGCTCGATGGTCGAGAGTTGGAGCAGACGAATCGCCTGCTGTAGCTGAGGCGTCATCGTCAGATGCTGCCCGATCTTGAGCGTTAGGGCTGGTTTGATAGCCATATAGGAATCATACTAGNCCCTTCCGTNGATGGGTACTTGNACTGCCGTCGGACGGGCGCTACATGCGGAAATCGGNACCCAGATAAACCTCCTTGACGTGCTGGTTTGTGAGGACTTCGCTAGGGTCACCCTCGGCTATGATGATGCCGTCGTTGACGATGTAGGCCTGGTCACAAATAGACAGGGTTTCGCGTACNTTGTGATCGGTTATCAGGATGCCAATACCGCGGGCCGACAGCTGCGAGATGATCAGTTTTATGTCTCCTACCGAGATGGGGTCAACCCCGGCGAAGGGCTCATCCAGGAGCATGAAAGCAGGNTCTTTAGCCAGCGCNCGGGCAATCTCGACCCTGCGCCGNTCNCCGCCTGAGAGGCTGATTCCCAGGTTGNNCGNGATGTGACCAATGTTGAANTCGCNCAGAAGGGCATCGAGTCGANTGTGGCGGTCGCCCCGGGACAGNTCGCTACGTGTCTCGAGTACNGCAAGCACATTCTCGGCAACGGTAAGCTTGCGGAACACCGAGGCCTCCTGGGGCAGATATCCGATACCTGCATGGGCGCGCTCGTGCATTGGCGCCTTCGTGAGGTCGTTCCCATCAAAAAGTATGCGCCCTGCGTCACCTTTGATGGACCCGACTATCATNTAGAAGCACGTTGTTTTGCCGGCNCCGTTTGGCCCGAGGAGGCCAACCACACTACCGCTGNCAATCTCCAGAGTAACATCGCGCACGACCGGATGCTTCTTGTAGCTCTTGGCAAGGTGCTCGGCGCGAAGCATGTGGAAGTGATCGGCCACTGCGTCAGNCTTCTTCCGGGTAGATCAGGATCTTCACCCGCTCGCCGTTCCCGCGTTCAACGTTCATTTTGCCAAGTTTGACGTCGTAGCGGAGTAGTTCGCCCTNTGTGTAGTTCTGGGCCTGACGAAGCTTGGCGCTGCCCGTGAGCGTTAGTCTCTTCTCCTTGACGAGGTACGTGATGACGGTCGCGTCCGCGAAAACCTTTTCGTCACCTTCATTCGGCTGCTGTTCAAAGTGCGCCAGCGAACCGGTGCCGTGATTGCGCGCAATTATCTGGTCAACTCCATTGTTGGCGTCCAGCCTGATGCGAACCTCGTCAGCCGCGATGTGTANCGTGCCTTGACTGATTTCGACATTGCCTGTGTAGATCGACGTGCCCTGACTGTCGTCCATCTCGGCGGCATCAGCTTCAATCTGGATGGGCTGTTCGGAATCCGACGGCAGCGCGCCAACCTGTTGGGCCAGGAGCATCGCTGCGACGAACAGTAAAGTGAATTTGAACATGAACGCATTCTACTCGGGTTATGCGGTCGTCGGGCGGCAACGATGTGTAGGTAGACAGTTTGTCCTCATCGTCATATTGGCCTCAACGCGCGGTCTACGGGTCGACAGGGGCTGGATTGAGCCTCGAAACAACCCGTCGCTGCGCACCGCCGTGCAGCACGTAGCGACCCGGATCGAGCCAGGCCTGCATGCCGGCAGCGGTGGTGCGCCCGCGTTGATCTTCGATAACAACCGGTTGATCCGTTTCNACGTAGTTGTCGCCGGGANGCAAATACATCGCCGCNGTTTCTATTGTCACTGGGGCTGNACCGGCGGNACGCTNCGCGTAAACGCCGCCTTCAAGCTCGATTGTCTCGCTCGCCCCGGCCCGAGCGGGCGGCAGAATGCGCCCCTGTGCGGACGTCAGATGCCATGGCGTATCACTGACCTCATGCAGGTCGACAACCGGTTCGACCAGGGTGGTGATATCGGTTTTCGGATAGTGGGTGAATCGGTCCGCTTTGATCACGTGCCGCAGCTTGCCGTCTGTGCCAAATTGTTTGATGCGGGCATTGACCATATAAGTATCCGGCGCGTTGTCGTCTGCAGCGNCGGGGTTGCTGGCCTCGCGCCGTTCAATGTGAAGTAGCGTCCAGGCGAGCCCTACGGCTACGATGAGCACAATGACGAGCCTGCTGACACCTGGATTCACGGTGCTCTCCGAGTCGCAGAGCCAGCTTTGCTTTGCCGGGTAATACGCATAAAAAGGGTTTTCGTTAGGCCACCTGGTAGAGCGAGAACATTTGGGCGATCCAGCCAGCAAACATAAGCTCGCCCTTTATCCGTGTGATACGGGCCATACCCGAGAGTCCGTGAGTGGAATGCACGCAGTACGACGGTCAGCACCAGCATGATGAGGTAGTCCCGAGTCAGTACCTCTTGCTGCAATTTCGTGTTGATACGATGCATGGAATCGAGAGAATTGCCAGCAAGTTAAAGATGTGGGAGCCGACAATGTTGCCGATAGCCAGGTCCGTATGGCCCTTGATTGAGCTTGTAATCGATATCACCAGCTCGGGCAGGCTGGTGCCGGTGACGATCAGGCCAATGACCATGGGGCAGATGTCGAGATCCCGAACTGTCNCGGTGGACCCGTTAACGAANCGGTCCGCACTCCACAAGAGAATAAGAAACCCAACCAAGAGCGGGGCGAAAAGGAGGAGTTCGGGAAGCATCCAGTCGGTCAGCAGTGGGCAATGAGCATTAAAGGGATTCTCCTTTGCTTTTGCAACAAAATGATATTTGCATGACATAGTGGTGGCCCGCTCGGCGGAGCCAGCTGATACTCGATGTGTTCGGGATTCGCGGTATTGGTTCCTCGTGCACTGATCCAGGCATTCGCATTCGACCGGTAGCGGTGGTGCNGAACCNGACCAAAAGTGTACGCAAGGCCACTNGTGTTCTGCTGGCGCGCCTCGATGAGGTGCGNCCTCNATGCAAAACCAACCAACCCNGAACTCCTCTATGGCGAAGTCGAAAAGGCGCCTGGTCCGCATATGGACTNTGAAGNGTTTAGCTGCGGCGTGATGNCAGAACACTACCGTCGAGCAAGCACGCGAATAGCGTGCGGGCCTCGTAACCCGATTCCGCGCTAGCCTCATCTGCACCTGTGCCACGGCGTTGACCGAATTCGACGACCAACGTGTTGATNTGAAGCNGGAGAAACTCTTCAGCCGGTCNAATCGTGCGANNGTCTAGGCTCGAGTTACACGGNTCACGCGACGTGNTCTATCCGGTTGACTCCACCACTACTCTGTAGAATGACGNGTGGATGAGGTTGGGTTATTAACCCCCCTGCCGGTACGTCTGCTGCAGGCGNATAGGAGAACTTTATGCTNTCCGGGCATGTGAGCCTGAAAAACGTGTTAATGCTTCTTTAGGCCGNCGCGACCGAACTCGGCCGTGCATACGAGGATCAGTCAGNCCGGCGTANNAGCCGAAGAGTCCGCGATTCTGGCCNTTTGGTTGGCTGCCAGCNNGCCCGCAGCAGNTCACNTTTGTCAGTCTTTCCGAGGTCCTGCGCGAACGTGCCGAGGCCTCTGCGGTGGCGGGATTACTTGGAATCAGCGGCTGGGCTGCATTTTTGGACGATTTCTGCAGTTCAGGTTCACTGCTTCTCCACCGCTTTCGCACCCCCCGTGGGTGCATTCTCGGCCTGAAACGAGTCTAATTGCTCTCTTTTCGAGGGAGCAACGGTCAGCCATGGATCTGCAGAGCATCGAGACCGATCTTCGCGTGGCACTGGGGGATTGCACCATCGAAATGGANTCCGAGGGCAACAAGTTGGCGNTCGAGATCGTCAGTGATGTATTTGAGGGATTGTCCCGGGTTAAGCGCCAGCAGCTGGTTTACAAGGCTCTGAATGAGCGGATCGAGTCCGGTGAGATCCACGCAGTCAGTATGCGGACCTATTCGCCGGAGGAGGCGCAGTGATGTCCGAAGCTGGCTGTAGCGACGAGCTCGATCAAGCGGGGGGCAGGCTTGGATAAGCTGATCATTGCCGGAGGCGCACGCCTGGAAGGTGAACTCCGTATTTCCGGGGCGAAAAACAGCGCGCTGCTGATGTTGCCTGCGTCGTTGTTGGGAAACGAGCCGGTAACGATTTCGAACGTGCCGCATCTTCGTGACATCACGACTATGATCGAGCTGCTGGGTTCGCTCGGTGTGGAGGTAGTGATCGACGAGAAAATGCAGATCGAGATTCATGCCAATACGATCAAGAGCTTCAAGGCCCCGTACGACCTCGTGAGGACCATGCGTGCATCGTTCTGTGTACTGGGCCCCATGCTCGCGCACTACGGCCAGGCCGACGTCTCGCTCCCTGGCGGCTGTGCGATTGGTCCGCGCCCGGTAGACCTGCACCTCAAGGGCCTCGAAGCACTTGGTGCCAGGATTGAGATGGACGAGGGCTACGTCAAGGCAGANGCCGACGGGCGCCTGAAAGGCGCTCACGTGTTCTTTGATGTCAGCACTGTAGGTGGCACGGAACACATCATGATGGCTGCCACCCTCGCCGAGGGGCAGACTGTGATGGAAAACTGTGCGCGCGAGCCGGAAGTGGTCGANCTTGCCGAGTGCCTCATCAAGATGGGTGCGAAGATCGAAGGGCACGGTACTGACACGATTGTCATTGACGGCGTGGATGCCCTAGGGGGCTGTCAACANGCGGTCATCGCTGACCGGATNGAAGCGGGGACTTATCTTATCGCGGCCGCTGCAACNGGNGGGCACGTCAAACTGAAAGGCGCGCAACCGCACAATCTTGAGGTAGTGCTTGCAAAACTGGAAGAGGCGGGCGCCGACATCTCCACAGGCGAAGACTGGATTGAACTCGATATGCATGGCCGCAGGCCCAAGGCTGTCAGCGTCGTTGTAGGAGTTTTCCCGGCCTTTCCCACCGATCTGCAAGCACAGTTCATCGCAATGAACTCCATCGCAGAAGGCACTGCTACGGTCAAGGAGACGATTTTCGAGAATCGTTTCATGCACGTACATGAGATGAACAGAATGGGTGCGAACATCCGCCTCGAGGGCAACAACACGACCGCCATCGTCGAAGGTGTGCCACGGCTGAAGGGTGCACCCGTAATGGCGAACGATCTGCGGGCTTCAGTCAGTTTGGTGATTGCCGGGCTCGTGGCAGAGGGCGATACGGTAGTTGATCGCATCTATCATATTGACCGTGGCTATGAGCAGGTAGAAGAGAAGCTTGCCTCCCTAGGCGCCAACATTACCCGAGTGCCTTCGGGCGTTTGATGCTCGCGCTGATTGTCGAAGTTGAGAGCTATGATTCCGCGCATTAACTCCAGCCAGCCGGACTTCGCTGAACGCATCAAGGCGCTGCGCGAATCCCAGGCTGAAAATCTGAGTCAGGTTGATGGAGCGGTCGCCGATATCATTGCTGACGTGCGTGAGCGGGGTGATGACGCACTGCTTGAACTGACCCGGCGTTTCGACGATACCTCTGCCACAAGCGCCGCTGAACTGCAGGTGACACCCGATCATTTCGAGGCCGCTGCACGGGCCATTGACTCGCTTGTCCTGGAGGCGCTGAGCGAGTCTGTGGCCCGCGTCAGGGCGTATCACGAACGGCAGCGAGAGCAGATGGGTGCTGGGCATTGGGAATATGAAGATTCCATGGGCAATCGGCTTGGTCAACTGGTACGGCCTATGCGCAGGGTGGGCATCTACGCGCCGGGCGGCAAGGCAACCTATCCGTCGACTGTGATCATGACAGCAGTGCCCGCACGGGTGGCGGGTGTCAACGAACTGGTGCTGACGGCGCCCGCGCCCGGTGATGAGGTCAGTGACGTGTTGCTTGCGGCGGCGCACCTCGCGGGTGTAGACGAAATGTACCTTGTGGGGGGCGCTCAGGCTGTTGCAGCACTCGCCTATGGCACCGGAATGATTCGTCGGGTGGACAAGATCGTTGGCCCGGGCAACGCCTATGTCGCAGCTGCCAAGCGGCAGGTGTTCGGCGCAGTGGGTATCGACATGGTGGCCGGACCCAGTGAGGTTCTGGTGGTCGCTGATGAGTCGGCCAATGTCGATTGGCTGGTGCTTGACCTGTTTGCCCAGGCTGAACACGATGAGCAGGCCCAGGCGTTGCTGGTAACGAAAAGCGATGCACTTGCCGCCAGAGTAGCGGCGAGGGTTACGGCGAAACTACCCCACATGCCAAGATCTGACATCATCCGGACCTCCCTAGCCGACCGGGGTGCGGTGATCACGGTGCAAGACGACACGGAAGCGCTTGAGCT
>PAWP01000014.1 GCA_002714125.1 Gammaproteobacteria bacterium | reverse complement strand
AGTCGCGCAACCGCACCAATAGGCAACCCTCTACCCGCCGAGTCCGTCATCTCCAATCCTTATGTTAGACATTAACTCGACACTATGACACAGGTCACGCCAAGAATGTATGCACGTGTCGAACATCTCCGATTGCCTACGTCTAATCACCAGGGGCCTGAACAAGCGAACGCATACTCGCAAATAGTCGAGGAACAAACCTCTATGTGGGTCGCGAGCCCTCTCGCATGAGAGGTCGGCAAGCACAATTGAGAGACGCTCGCTTGCGGAACACCCCTCAGCAGAACTGCGCAAGCACTTTGCGAGTCTCACACTACTACCGGCCCGCCTGAGTCAGCTCAGCAGTTCCATTACGTGATGATCGAGCGCAGTATGCAAAGTTTCAAAGAACATTTATGCCGAACGTGCTCCTACACGCGTCGTAGTAAGCGCCTACAAACCCGAACAACCACTGCCATCGGTCACCTTGACATTACCAGGGACCTATTCGAAGAGGCGAACCAGGGGCAGAACGCTAACCGGGTTGATAGTCAGGGCGTCGACAAACTGTCCGATCTTGCTGCGTCCCAATGGCTGGCCGGGCAGTGGCATATAAATCCCGAGAAGGTCTTCAAACGACGTCCATGGCCGCCCTGCGGTGGGATCCACTGAATAGTGGATCCGGCTCTCGCGAGGGGTCAACGTCTGGGTTGAATATGATTTCTTTGGTCATGTCCGTCGCAAAGCCTGCTGCACCCGCCTGCTTGAAGACACAGGCACGACCATCGCTGCCTTGTACGCACACCACAAAGCTGGGCAGCAACGTGGCCATCGTGCCAACCAAGTTGGCTCAAATGACTACGCGCAGCGGGCGTGCAGATTCAGCCGATCTTCAGCGTGGTGCAATATTGATCGCCGAGGCTGGCATCCTTCCTGCCGCCATTGCGCCTAACCTTAGACCATCTCAATCGGCAACACGTGCTGTGCTTCAGCCTCCACAAACTGCAGCGGCTCCCATACGCCACTCGCCTCCAGTAACGGCCTTATCAGATCACGATCAGCCAAGGGCAATGCGGCTAGTTCAGCCTTGAGTACAAGCAGACACTTCACGCGATAACGCGCGCCGTTGACGGCATCAGCAAGGCCCTCCAACCCAACTGCCGCCTGCATCTGTGCAGCCATTGGGAAGTAGCCCGAGCCAAGACTTCTGATCACGCCCTCCAGTTCAGACGTCAGGCACTCGGGCGCCTCGGCCCAGTCACCTTCAACAGCCGACATATCGTTCAACAGTTGCTCCCACTGGAACACGCGGACTGCTTTCGCTTTCAACAAAGTCGAAACAAAGGGATCGCAGACGTACTGAGAAAGCTGCCCCGCGAGCCCAAGCTCGGCCAGTGACGGCCGCGTGCCGAAGAACAACAACGACCTCTGCAGCTGGCTGTCTAGCGCGGTGAGAACGGCCTCGTAGCGCTCCTGCATATATACCCCCGCCTCCGCACTCTGAGGTCCGAGCTGAGCCTGCTGACGCCCAGTGAACGCACTCGCAAGCGGCTCCAGTTCTTGATCTGAGACCGCGCCATTCCAACCGATCATCTGCCTGCGCCCACACCAGTCGGCATCTGTCGTCCAGCGAAAGTGGAAAAACGGTAGCGGCAAGAATTCGTCCGCCATGTCTTCAATAAGATGTGAAAGGAAGGCAATGCCGGGATGCGGGTGAATGAGGCTCCGTTCGGGTACAAGCTGGCTCAGGTGATAGAGAATCGGTGTGCTGTCAGCGTAAAAGTCCCCGCTCGGAAAGCGCACTACAGGGACAATGCCTTTTCCTGCACGCACCAGCGTCGAGTCTGGAGCCCCCTCTCCCAACCCCTCCTTACCGGTGAATCCATCNCTGGGTACNGTCCAGGTGTGCGGCAAACGAAAGTAGCGGAAAGCNGCCCTGACCTTGAATGAGTAGGGCGATGCCGGCCCCCCGTAGATCTGATACATGTTCCCCCCATGACCATCAGTCACCAACNAACAATACTTAAGCGGTTCTTACCACTTTATGTACAGTGCAGCCTCAGCCTCAGCCTCAGCCCCCGTCCCAACCACCACCTTCGACCAAGACACTCCCCACGTTAGCGGGTACGGCAATCATCGCGGCTTCGCCGGGAAAGGGGTGATCGTTTCCACTGGTAAATCCACTTGACAAGCCGGCCAAATCGCCTGCCCGTTGGCCTACGGCAAGTAACCTGTCGCGCGATACAGCCAAACGAGCAATGATTGGGTCGCCGGTTGCACNCACAATCAGGCTGGCACGCGTGCAAAGATGACGACCGTTTTGTANCGCTAAGCAATGAATCCAACTGAACGGACAAACTCCGAGGGAAGCTCGGATCGCGGTGCTCCAGGCGACTCTCCGTATGCACGCCTCGTCAAAAATGAAAATGGACAGATAAATCCCGTCACCACCAAAATCAGAAAGGCTTGCATCCAGCAGCCTCATCCCGAAATGATAGTGCTGTGCCATTAGTCGCGGAACGGGCGCCAAGGTCGCGGCTCTTCCAAGCTGAATTCAGTGCACTCGCCCACCTTCGAAGTACCAGGTACTCGGGTGGTACGACAGCGTCCAACGATTATCCCAGCCCCAAATCCCATTATGGGGGATGCCACGTAATCGCGAGTTCACAACCACCGGATGGGGCGCTAGACCCACCGCGCCAAGAGTCCACAGGTTCTCGGCGTTGCTGTCCAGGATTTGAATGCCAAGCCGGGTACGTTCCTGCCCATCCATGGTGAAGCGCATCTGGTCGTTCCAGTCCTGGAGCTGGCGCATCTCCGGCGGTGGCTCGGTGCCGAGGCGGCCATCGGTTCGGTACCAGCGCACCCAGTCGTTCCACATCGTATTGTGCCAACCGGAGGCAACCGGGGCCCACCAGTACGGGTTCAGCGGCAGCAGAACGTCCGTCACGATATCCGCGTGCCACACGGTCATCTGCATCTGGTTGGCACCCGCGCGCGCGGTCTGGATGTTGGAGTCCGTGAGTTTCTGACGCAGGTCGATGCCAACTGCTCTCCAGTAACTTTCAACCAGTTCCATGTTAATTGCTTTGGGAGTTTCCCAATCAATGTACTCAACCGTGATCGTCAGCTGCGAACCGTCCGCATACTCCAGCAAACCATCGCCGTTGGTGTCCTTCAGCCCGATTTCTTCGAACAGGTGCCGTGCCTCCGCAGGGTCGTGCTGCGTCCAAGCGGTTGCATATTCAGGAACATGAAAGCGACTGGTGGGGTGGGCGGTAACCTGACCGGGTGTCCCACGACCAAAGTAAATGAGCTGATTCATCTCTTCGCGGTTCAGAGCAATCGAGAGCGCACGACGGAATCGTACGTCCCAATATAGCTCGCGCAGGCGTTCATCCTGCGTGTTGAAGTTGAACTGGATGACAATGTCGCTGGCGTGCAGCCGGCGCCATACATGTACTTTGATGGCACCCGCCTGCTCGCCGAGCTTCAGCAGCGGAATGTCCTGGGTACGGAGCTCGTAGGCGGAAAAATCCAGCTGGCCTGTCGAGGCCATGGTGGTGATGACCTCCTTCGACTCAACCTCCTCCGAAATCACACCGTCAATGTAGGGTAGCTGCTGGCCAATCGGGTCGATCTTGAAATAGTAGGGATTACGCTCGTAGTAGATCGTGGAAACGGTCCGGTGGACCATTCGATGAGCGTCCAGCGTCGGTGCTTTTGCGCTTTCTTCGATCGAGCCCCGACGAGAGGCATCAACATAAGCCATCCAGCTAATGTAGCCCATCTCCGATATACGTTCGGAGAGCTCTTCAGGGTCCACATAGTTGGGGTGGAACTGTTTGTAATAGGCCTTCGAGTCGATCAGGAAGTTCCCATAATGCGCCAGCCGGTTGACGAAGAGCGGGTAGGGATCCACAAACACGTAGCTGAACGCCAGGTCATCAATTTTGACCGCCTTCGCGCCAACAAGCTCCCGGGCGGGCACAGGTGTGAATTCCTCATTCATCCACAGGTCATTGAAGACAAACAGGAAGTCGTCTGACGTCAGTGGCGAGCCGTCGGACCATTTGATGCCCTTACGCAGCTTCAGCGTAACAATGCGCCCGTCCGGGCTGACGGTCCACGACTCGGCCAAATTAGGCATAAAAGTACGCATATCGGCCGAGATCGTCAGCGGCGACTCTACATTTGGGAAAGTCAGCCATTCATTGGTAGTGATTCTCGCTGTACCTCCGTAGACGCCAGGTTTGCCCAACGGCGTTACTACAACGGGATCGTCGGGCAGGCGCTCGACCAGCGGCGGCAGATCTTTGTCATCGAGGGCCGGCGACTGTGAGAACGTTTTGATACCAACCTGACTTGCGGTCGGGACGGGCTCGAACCAAGCCTGCGGCCACTCGGGTGCTTCTGCCCCGGCCGCATGCGCGAAAAGAAAATCAGACGAGGCAGCAATGGCCGCAAAGGCAAGGAAAAGTCGGGCAAGCGCAGCTAGCATGGCAACATTTTACTTTGTTCGACTCACTCGGTGGCGAGACGAGCGTCACCTCTCTCCTGCCAAGGATTTTGGCCACGCACACCAAGCTGCGCGAGCGCGCGTCCTTCGCACTGAACGTGGCATTACTGCTCCGCTCACTCGGGCCTTTGGGACCCGTATAGCTCGCAGTGCTTTTTCTGGCTTGCTCCCGCAGAAGTCCGTCTCGGTGGCCCACATAAACAATGGCTGATTCAAACGAACACTGTGCCGGCTGCCATTGCCCGCCACCTGCAGGCGACACTCGCCGCAGTTACTGCGGTAAGCCCATCCCGAATGAGCAGCGCCCAAGTGACGCTGGGATCCACAAAGATCGCGAGGCTCGTGAGCAAACGCGTAGAGGAACGTTGGGCCGAGGAGCGAGCAGCAATGGACAATTGGGAACTCGAAAGGCGCACGCTACGGATACAAATCAGTCAAAGCTACAACGCCGCTCCGGGGTTCCACGTCACCCATGTGGAGTACACAGACTATGGATCGGGAGACGGAGCACATCCGGCAGCGAGTAGCCCGGCGTGTCTCCGGATTCAGGCAACCTACGTGCCCGCCCCATTTGACGCTGCAGCAACAAGCCCTCGAGTACCGACCGGCGCACCTGCACTATCCGCCATCCTTTAGTGGACCCGCCCGCCCTCAAAGTACCAGGTGCTAGGGTGGTACGACAGCGTCCAGCGGTTGTCCCAGCCCCAAATGCCATCGTGCGGAACGCCGCGCAGCCGGGAACTCACGACAACAGGATGGGGGGCCAGTCCGACGGCACCCAGCGTCCACAGATTCTCAGCATTGCTTTGCAGAATCCTTCGCCCAAGCCGGGTTCGCTCATCCTCGTCCATAGCAAAGCGCATCTTATCGTTCTGGTCCTGTAGCTCGCGTATCTCCAGCGGCGGCTCAACACCAAGGCGACCATCTGTTTTGTACCAACGGACCCAGTCATTCCACATGGTGTTATGCCAGCCTGAGGCAACCGGGACCCACCAGTAGGGACTGAGAGGCATCAGAACGTCCGTCACGATATCGCCGTGCCAAACCGTCATCTGCATCTGGTTGGCGCCGGCGCGTGCATTCTGGATGTTGGAGTCAGTCAACTTCTGGCGCAGATCAATCCCTACGGTTCGCCAATAGCTTTCGACCAGCTCCATGTTGATGCCCTTCGGCGTCTCCCAGTCGATGTACTCCACGGTGATGGTCAGCTGCGAGCCGTCTGGATGTTCCAACAACCCATCACCGTTGATGTCTTTGAGTCCAATCTCAGCAAATAGCCGGCGTGCTTCAACCGGGTCGTGCCGGGTCCATGCAGTTGCGTACTCGGGCACGTGAAATCGACTAGTAGGGTGTGCGGTAACCTGGCCCGGCGTGCCACGACCAAAATAGATAAGCTGGTTCATCTCTTCACGGTTGAGGGCCATCGAAAGTGCCCGCCGGAAGCGGACATCCCAGTAGAGTGCCCGCAGCTTTTCATCCGGAGTATTGAAGTTAAACTGAATAACTATGTCGCTGGCATGCAAACGCCGCCAAACATGCACTTTGATGCCACCCGTTTTCTCACCCAGCTTAAGCAACGGTATGTCCTGAGTGCGCAGCTCAAAGGCTGAGAAGTCGAGCTGACCTGTGGCGGCCATCGTCGTTATGACTTCCTTGGATTCAACTTCCTCTGAAATGACCGCGTCGATGTAGGGCAACTGTTGACCTTTCGGGTCAACCTTGAAGTAGTAGGGATTGCGCTCGTAGTACATGGTCGAGACTGTCCTTCGAACCAGCCGGTGCGCATCGAGTGTCGGCGCATCGGCGCTTTCCTCAATGGAACCCCGGCGGCACGCCTCCACGTAAGCCATCCAACTGATGTAGCCCATGTCCGCAATCTTCTCCGACAGCACTTCCGGGTCGACATACTTCGGGTGGAACTGCTGGTAGTAGCGTTTGGAGTCGATCAGGAAGTTGCCGTAATGCGCAAGGCGGTTTACGAAGAGCGGATAGGGTTCAGTAAAAACATAACTAAAGGTTAGTTCGTCGATCTTCACTGCCTTCGCGCCAATGTGCTCGCGCGGCGGCACCGGTGTGAACTCCTCGTTCATCCACAGATCGTTGAATACAAACAGGAAGTCGTCCGAAGTAAGCCGGGTACCGTCAGACCACTTCACACCAGAACGCAGCTTGAGGGTAATGACGCGCCCATCCGGGCTGACTGTCCAGGACTCGGCAAGGTTGGGCAAAAACGTCCGCATGTCGGCAGAGATGGTTAGCGGCGACTCGACGTTCGGGAACGTCAACCATTCGTTGGTGGTGATGCGCGCGGTACCGCCATAGACACCAGGCTCACCCAGCGGTGTGACAACCACGGGATCGTCGGGCAGGCGTTGCTCAACGGCCGGCAGCCCTTTGTCGGCAAGGACCGGTGACTGGAAGAAAGTCCTGAGCTCAACTTCGCTTGCCTTTGAGACCGGTTCGAACCACGCCTGTGGCCATGCTGGCGGATCATCGGCAGCGACCGAGGCAGGTACAGCGCCGAGCAGAGCGGCAAGAATGACAGTGAGCGTTTGGCGGACAAGCATGGTTGCGCATCCTACCGTGATCGATAGGGCTTGGCGGCGCCTCCAGCGAAAACAGGCACAGCAGCACGCGCGATCCACTCCAGAGACGTTCACGCAGACCAACCAACTAACCCGTCAAGCCTCATCAACCTGGCGCTGACCTAACGCCCTCCGTTTGCCGCGGCAGCCAGCCCCGCATGCGGATCAAGCAGTTCCGCAGCAGGATTCAGTGCAGTAATTGCTCGGTCCACAAACACCGCATCACCCTCGCTAAGGGCTCGCGTCGCAGTAGATTGCCCCTGCGCCATTTGGCTCACGGCTACGATCTGCCAACCGCCGCCGNGGCAACGCAGTNGCAGGGCACCACCGGCAAGCGGAGAGGNGTACACTTGGTCCACTGGTTCAATTAGGGTTCAGACAATGCTCTTNAGAGGCTTCGNGCTTGCAGCACTACTCACACTTGCAGCTTGTGGCGGAGACGGGCCCGCCCCATCAGCGGAGACAGCGGACACNCCAGCNGCAGAGGTAGGTGTTACGCCAACCGAAATCCGCNTGGGTAGCCACACNGACCTTTCCGGCCCCATAGCCATCTGGGGTGTTGGCGCGACGAACGGCGCCCGCATGCGGATCAACGAAGCGAATGCCGCGGGTGGCGTACACGGGCGGCAGATCCGCTACATTGTCGAAGATACGCAATACCAGGTGCCCCAGGCCATTCGTGCAGCTAACAAGCTGATNCACCGNGACAAAGTATTTGCGATCCTGCTGGCGGCGGGCACGCCGATGAACAACGCNGTGATGGCATCNCAATTCAAAGAAGGGGTACCCAACCTNTTCCCGCTGACAGCTGCGCGATCCATGGTGACCCCATTCCGCAAGCTCATGGTCACACAGATGGGTATCTACTANGACGAGATCCGCGCCGCGGTACGCCACTTCGTCGAGGTTGAGGGCAAAACCACCCCNTGCGTNATCTACCAAGACACCGACTACGGCCAGGAGATCATGGACGGTGCGCGGGACCAGGCCGCGGCTATGGGTATCGAGATTGCAGCCACCTCCGCCCACAAGCCAACNGAGAGCGAATTCACGCCCGCAATCCTCAAGATGCGNGCAGCTGGTTGCGACCTAGTACTNATGGGGACCGTCCACCGNGACACAATTCTGGTCCTTGAAACAGCGCGCAAAAACGGCTGGGAAGACGTGGCCTGGGTGGGTAACGAGGCGGCGTATGGACAAGTGATCGCGGATCAGGAAAGCGGCTCTGGCGAAGGCTACTACGCGTTTGTGCCCATCGCGCTCGTCTACGAAGACGATGTGCTGGCACCCCCNGTGNAGCGCTGGTTCAACCNGTANAAGGCCGAGTACGACGTGACGCCNGGGCTCCCCGCCATGGTCGGCTACCGCGCAGCCGACATCACGATAAAGGCGCTCGAAAACGCGGGCCCCGACATAACAAGGGAAGGAATGATCGCTGCGATCGAAGGGATGAGTGAATATACAGACTTGTTCGGTTACACCCTGACGTTCGGTCCGGAGGACCACAAGGGTGTCGACGGTTCCGTGCTGTCACAAGTGCAGGACGGACGGTGGGTGACGCTGGGGACATCTATCAGCTACTGAGCCANTGCTCACCCGATNTTGATGAGCCTCGCAAAGATTCAAACGAGAGCTGAATCCCAGCGANGATGGCGTTTTCCGACACNGCGAGCCCTNCTTGCCTNGCTTAGGGTCACTCGCCGGCCCGCGGGCNCGCTGTANGCTNGCAGTCGCCTACAACGGAAGACTGGAGTTCGGNCNGCGCCCATTTCAACTANGCGCGCAGGTTCCTACAGTAGAAANTGCATTTCCCGCCAATCATTCCCATAATTCNAGAGAATGTACCGCTGCTCCCCTCGCTGGCGTTTACCAACATCATCAGTAGGAACCCGCCCCGCACTTCTTCTCCCAGCCGGTATATGGGAGCAAACATGAGGGCCATCTCAACCAAGTCGACGCCCTAGTACTTCAGCGGCGTAGCCATCTCAGCCTTAGGGCATCGAGACTCAGAAACAGCAGTGACTGACCCTAGAGAAAACTGTCCGCATCTTATGCGTCAGTTATCAGATGTCAGTCAGGTGGGGCGATACCGCGCTCCGCGAAGTCGGCACGTATCGAGGCGCTGAATTGGTCGGCAGCTTCATCCACGGGCTCAGGGCGCAGAGACCTGCCAAGGAAAGCGAGCGCCTCTAGCAAACGGCCCGGGAGACTGGCGCCAATATGGTTTGCACCCAGGTAAGTGCGGTATTCATGCCGGATACCCTGATCAAACAGAACCCGATGCAAAAACTCAACGTTGTGGTGATTGAAAAGGCCGTCATCAGTGCCAACTTCGAGTAGGATCCGCAGCCCTGAATCTTTGAGGCGCTGTGGCTCGTCCATCGCGATGCAGGCAGGGTTCAGGGTACGCCAGAACGGCTCGTCGATGGGGTTACCGAATTTCTCACCTAACCGCCCTGCTTCCGACTGCGCATACCAGGCGGGTTTGTCCGCAAGCCGCAGAAACGGGTCGACCCCCGCTTCCAGCGAGGCCACGGCACAAAAACGTTCAGGGTATCTGAACGCGAGCCGGAGGCTCCCAACTCCGCCCATCGATACGCCAGAGATGATCTGGCGCGNTAGATCCAATCCATAGTCTGCAGCGACCTGTTCGGTCAGGTCAGACAGGATCGCTGCTTCCCAAAGTTCNGTACCGTCATGGAAGTCCATGTAGTACGACATCGCAGCAGAGGGCGTCACTACGACCAGCGGTGGAATGAGGTCATCGGCCAGGGCTCGTTCGAACAGTGCCAACTGATTTTCGAGGAACCTGCGATCACTCCCGCCGCCGTGCAGGAAAAAGAGCAAAGGCAGCCCGGCCGTGTCTTCACTTGGCACCAGCACACCGTATTTCACGCCATCGGGAACAAGGTCTGTGTGGAGCTTCGACTTGATGTAGCGCATCAATCAGAGGTTCTACTGAACTGGCGGTGCAGTTTGTCACATCGTGGCGTGTTGAAGCTGATTTACACTCCTCGGCCTTCAATACGACCCGAGCCGGCAGCGAGTTGCTCCCATCATCCGCCCTATTGGGGGCAACAAAGATCGCACCTCGAAGAAAGGCAGAAGACAACACTAATTGGGCGATGAGACTNTAGCGCTTTGACTGCGCCACATGGGTCCCAGGCCAAACCCATTCACGTCAACACCGCTTGACATAGCGCGTTTTGNAGGTGCGACGGTCGTCTTCGCCGATACCCAAAGAATAGCGCTCCACCGATGGCTCAGCGCGCTACGCCATCGCCTGGTACTAAGGCAACGACAGTTAGCCGGTTCATAACATGAACGCAGGAGCCAGTCGGCGCCCGTTTTCGAGTCGCATGTTCGGACACCATCGCCATCGACAATGCTCAGGAAAAGGANGGCATCGCGGTCACTGCCGCGAACCCCGGCCCGACTCTCCGACTGTGTATTTGCCCGACAGAATGACTCGAACGGGACCCCTGGGACTCGGCCCAGAACTTCTAGATCTTGCGCCACCGCCCCACTAGGGATGCGTTTGGTCTGCGATGCTCAGTCCGATCACCTTTGTTGGACCACCCGGCGTGCGTGCCGGAACAATAACGCGGCGCCAACCCAAATCCCAACAAACACCCCATTCAATACCAGCGTAACGCTAGGCGTTGCTGCGAAAGCGGTCAGTGCAATCAGCGTTATCAAGATTTGCGCACCCGCAGTGACCCACAGGACGTCTTCCAGGCCGACCGCCTGCATGTGGGCCAGCATGACGCCGGCGACACCCATCAGCAATACACCCACGCACATCAGGTTGGCCGGGTTACCCTCATGGCCAATGATCCCAACCGCAAGATTCACCCAGACCAGTAAAAGCACACCTACAACTGAAACGCCGACAGCAAACCGGTACGTCAGGTTGTCGGCCCCGGAACTCAAACGGCCAACCGCAAACTCGAACGCCAGGCCGCTGGCGAGCAAAACTACTCCGGCGACGAGAAAGTCTCCAGGCCCCCAGTTAACTCTCGTATCAAACTGCATGGCTACAAGCGGCAACGCAAGAATCACTGCGGTGACGACCAGAATTCGGATCAGATTTGACCCGCGCATACAGAAATTCTCCTCCACTGCCAGAAACGTTGTGTCAGCGAACATCCAGAGAGCTGCGCGCTAAGCCTTGCTTCTCGTCTTGTGGCACATCCTCCAAGGTCTGCTGCGCCGCCGGCTCGGCAAGTTGCTAACACCACGCGCATCTCGGACGCGGCACTCGCATAGAAAAAGACCGCTCTATATAAGCCTGGTCTGCCTACAGTCGGCCACCCCCCAAAAGCACGCTCGGGCTGTTCAACGCTTCCTGATCCCCGCCCGGCGCCCAGCCAATGATATAAGCCGTCAGCGGTTCATCGCTTGTCACGCGCATCGCGTGAGGAAGATTCGGCGGGCAGTGGGTCACGGTGCCGGGTTCAGCGGTGAAGCCTTCGTCCCCCCATTGGCACTCGGCGGTACCTGTCAGGAAAATGTAGATCTCGGGGTGGGGATGGACGTGATCGTCGTAGAACGCGCCCGGTTCCAACGAGAAACCGGTGACGCGAATGTCGCCTTCTTGGAGCACTCCTTTAGGGCCAACCATACGGGTTACCGACATTGCATCAAGCAACGGCTGCGGGTAGTTGCTGTATGTCTCCATCTGGAAGGGTTTGTGATCCTTTACAAAGTACTTGCCGCGCCCGCTCATCCACGCTCTCCACGTAACCGCTGGGTTTGATTAACCGATCCTAACCCGATCCCGCGCGGACGGGCATCGAGTGGGCTTCTCGGCGGCTGTGCTAAGGTCAAACGCGCATCTGCAAGGGAAGAACCGCCGTGGCTGAGCTGGACGAACGACTCGAATACCTGCAGTACCTGTATGACGTGCAGGGTTACCTTGTCATCGAAAACGTGCTGAGCCCGGAGCGGGTGGCAGAACTGAACAAGCTTATCGACGCCCAGGCGCTGAGCGAACCGACCAGGGAGAACGGCTACCGCTTTGGTGCGGCCGGCGGTTCCCACGGCACGGGCCCCGGCTTCTTGCAATGGGGGCAGCCGTTTGTCGATCTGATGGACCACCCGCAGATCATGGAGGTCATGCGGATGCAGTTGGGCGACTGTTTCCGGCTCGACCGGATCTTCTGCATGCGTATGAGCAAAGGCAACACGAAAGGTCGACTACACTCCGACTACGGCGTCTCCGAACCGTTCTCTAAGGCCCAGCGTGGCATATATTCACACGCCCCCACACACATGGCAGTACATGGGTTTGGCGTTGCAACCTTCAACCTCACGGATTCCGGCCCAGGCCTTGGCGGCACACGTCTGATACCCGGCAGTCACAACAGCCACTTCAAGTTGCCGCGCAAGATTCGTGATGAAAAGGTGGATGAAATCGCCATCTGCCCGGTCGCACCTGCCGGCAGCCTGACCTTTTTCTCCGAGGCGACCACCCACGGCACTTCGGACTGGATGGCCGACCATGAGCGCCGCACGCTACTCTACAAGTATTGTGCCTCGCAGTTGGTTTGGTCCCGGGACCGGGTCACTGCCCCAGAGGGCCTGACCCTGACCAAACGCCAGCAGCGTCTGCTAGAAGAACCGGCCGGCGCCGGCTGGTTCTTCGACTCGCTGTTCGATGACGAAGAAGAGCAGGCTCGGGAGGCGGCGGACTAGCTCGCCCACCTGGACCAGAATCCCTGACCGAAGATCACCCACACCATGCGTCAAGAACCCGTGCCATCGTTGCGGAATCACGCCGACAGTGAATGAGCGCCCGCCAGGAAACAATGCCTGCCGCATATGACTCTTTCGCGGTGGCCTGCAGATCTCGGTCACCGCAACAAACGTGAAACAGGCGAGACATCCGCATAGTAATTCCTCGACGTCCACGGTCAAACGCGGGCGCCGCCCATATGCCTAGCTCCAATTCAAGCGCAGTCCCCCTTGTATCCACCACCACCTCTCTGGGCTAGGATGTCCTGCACAAAGAGGGAGAGCACCATGAGCGAACAACGCAAACTAGAGGTCGTGACCCGCGGCTACGTATCCGAACGCGGACCTTTTGCCATTAACGAGAACCCCAAGGTCAACCAGCCGAACCCCGATGCACCCATCAACGAAGATGGCGTCTGCCGGTACTTTGAGCATGCGGCGCTGACCGAGAAGTATGGCGAAGAGGCCACCCGCGAGAAGATTGTGAAGATGGCCAAAGCCTTCCGCGGTGGCGCTGCAACCACGCCGCTGTTTGGGCAGAGCGGGCCCAACGGCATGAACCTCGTGCACGTGTGGTTTGGCCCAAACTTTGAACTCTTTCGCCATAGCCACCCCAAGTACGGCGACTGCTTGTACTACGTGGTTGCCGGCGAACTCACGCTTGGCAAGCGCAAGCTGGGCCCGGGATCAACGTTCTTCCTGCCTAACGGTATGCCCTACAAGTACACCGCCGGCCCCGCAGGGGTGGAGTTGCTTGAGTTCCGCGGTGGCGGTGGCGTTGACGAGGCGCCGGGGATGCGCCTCGATGAACTGTCCCTTGATGCCATCGACAAGCTGGTCGATTGTTACGATGAGAATCGGGACAACTGGAAGGCGCCGGAGAACATCGGCGACACCGCGTTCCTACAGCGCGAACTCGACTTCAGTTGAACTCGGGTGGCAGCTGACGCCTGATAGCTGACTGACAGCGTGCGGATCCCTGCTGGGCGTTCGGGCGCGCGTCAGCCCTCTTCTGGCGTCAGGGCACTCGCCAACACCTGCACAGGATGCAACGCGTCCCGTCCAGTCCCGTGCCGAATCTGGTGCCGGCAACTTGTACCTGCGGCCACAATGGTTGCGCCGTGCGCCTCTCTTACAGCGGGGAACAGGCTCAGTTCGCCCATCTGCATCGAAACTTCGTAATGCTCCGGGTCATAGCCAAAGTTGCCGGCCATGCCACAACAGGATGACTCGATAGGGTTTACCTGCGCCCCCTCCACCAGACCAAGCGAACTCACCGTGGCGTCGAACGCGCCAAACGATTTCTGATGGCAATGGCCATGGACGCGGATCTCGCCACTTCCGGACACGTGCGGTGCCAGGCGGTCTGCCTCGCGAGCAATAAACTCATCAATCAACAAGGTATGCTCCATAATCGGTGCAACGTCATCGTCGTCAAACATCGCAGTGTATTCATCGCGGAATGACAACACGCAAGAGGGCTCAAGGCCCACCACTGGAATCCCCCTGCGTACGTACGGTCGCATAGCCCTGCGCATGCGCGCAGCCTGCGCCCGCGCCTGATCTACCATCCCTGTTGCAAGATAGGTCCGCCCACAGCAGAGCGGTGATTTGCCGTAAGCGAGGCGAGTCGTGCGCAGGCCCATTGCGCACAACACAGCCTCGGCCGCGTGCACCACCTCTGGCTCAAACCAGCGGGTAAATGTGTCAATAAAGAGCACAACGTCGACGTCATCGGGCGAAGCCGACTCACTGACGTCGCGGATCGAATCGCTGCGCCAATCGGGCAATTCGCGCCGAGCGGAGAACCCTGCAAGTTCATTCAGTTGGCGCAGAGGCGCGAAATGGTTGGGCAGATTCAGCAGCGGCGCTAGCCGGGACGCCATGGGCGCAAACTTCGGCAAATGCGCAATCAAGCGATCCGTCAGTTTAGTCTGCCCAGCCTTGTACCTCGCCGCGAGGTATTCAATCTTCATACGCGCCATGTCTACTCCCGTGGGACACTCCCGACGACAGGCCTTGCAGGACACGCAGAGCGACATCGCGTCAGCCACCGCATCGCTAGCAAGCGGATCGNCGGTTGCGTCNTCGAGTTGTCCNGAGAGGGCCAGGCGCAGGGTGTTGGCGCGGCCACGGGTCAGGTGAACTTCGTCCCGCGTGGCCTGGTAGCTGGGGCACATGACGCCGACNTGTTTGCGGCAGGCNCCGTTGTTGTTGCACATCTCGACCGCTCCGTGTAGCCCACCCCAATCNTCCCAGTCCAGTACGTTAGTGACGGGAATCTGTTTGAAGTCAGGCTTGAAACGCATGAGTTCCCGTTCATCCATACGCTCGGGNTCGACAATCTTTCCCGGGTTGAACAAACCAACCGGATCAAAGATCTCCTTNACCTCGCCAAAGGCATNCACAAGTTGCTTGCCAAACATCGACTCATGGAACTCTGAACGGACCAGCCCGTCGCCGTGTTCGCCAGAATGCGAGCCTTCGTATTCNCGCACCATCTCAAAACACGCCTCGGCAATGGCCCGCATAGCCTTAGGCCCCGCCTCGGTCTTCATGTTGAGNATCGGCCGCACATGCAGNGTGCCCACTGATGCATGCGCGTACCACGTGCCTTTGGTGCCATNTCTTGCGAAGATGTCGTCCAGTCGTTGGGTATATTCAGGCAGGTCTTCCAAACGGACCGAGCAGTCCTCAACAAACGATACTGGTTTGCCGTCACCTTTCATCGACATGACAATGTTGAGGCCCTGCTTACGCACATCCCACACAGCGGCTTGCGATACCGGATCAGTAATCTTGATCACCGAGTCGGGGTGGCCATGATCAGCCATCATCGACTCGAGCTGATCCAGCGCCCGCAGCAGCGGCTCACGCGCTTCGCCAGCAAATTCGACCAAAAGCAGAGCCTCGGGCCGCCCCCGGATAAACGCCTCAAGCGTAGGCTGAAACATGTCGATACCCCAAGCCAGATCCATCAACGTGCGATCTACCAATTCAACGGCAGCAGGATCCAGCTGGACGATATGTTGCGGAGCCTGCATGGCGGCGTAGAACGTCTCGAAGTGGCAAATGCCGAGGACCTTGTGCGTCGGCAGACGCGAGAGTGCAAGTTCCAGCTCCGTGAAGAAGCCAAGGGTGCCCTCACTGCCGACCAGCATGTGCGCCATGTTGTGCCCGGCAGGGTCGATGGAGTCTATGTTGTACCCGCCAACGCGGCGCAGTAGTTTCGGGAAGCGTGCTTCGATTTCCGCCTCTTCACGCGCCCCCAGTGTGCGCAAACGCTCNACAATCTCATGGTAGCGCCGGCCCACAGCGATTCCTTCGAGATTGCCGCCCACTTCGCCAAAGCTAACTTCTTCACCATCGGACAAGATGGCGTCGATGCCCAGAACGTTGTGCACCATGTTGCCGTATCGAATCGACCGAGAGCCGCNGGAGTTGTTGCCGGTCATACCTCCCAATGTGGCCCGGTTCGCCGTTGAGACATCTACTGGGAAAAACAAGCCGTGTTCGCGCAGCCTCATATTTAGATGATCAAGCACAACCCCAGGTTGAACCCGCACCCGGCAGCCTTCGCGATCAAACTCAAGTACTTGATCGAGATGCCGGCTGACGTCAACCACCAGCGCCTCACCCACGGTCTGACCACATTGCGACGTGCCCCCACCGCGCGGCAGAACCGGCACGCCCGCTGCGCGAGCAATTGCAAGGGTTGCCGCCACGTCGTCTTTTGAGCGCGGGATAACTACGCCAACTGGATCGATTTGGTAGATGCTTGCATCAGTGGCATAGCGGCCGCGACTTGCGGCATCAAACAGCACTTCACCACGCAACTCTCGCCGCAGCCGCGCGGCAAACTCTGCATCACCGGGGCGNACAGGAGACGTGTGTTTCATGGCGCGGCCTAAGGTTTTGTTATTAGCACGCAAGTGTGACATACCCGTGAGTTACAACTACATTGACCGAAANCGCTCTCTTTAACTTTGGTACGGTAGTGCCTTCGTTGCCGATAGGGACCTTCGCCATGCGTGCCACTACGATCAAAGACGCTTGCCTGGACGAACTGACTCGCCTGCGGCTTGAACGCAATGCGCTGGAGCTGGACGTCTGCGGCTATACNGTGGTTGAGGAAGTGATCGACCCCGACATCACAGCGCGCGGGCTCGAGGCCACGCTTGCTACCTTCGGCAACCGGGTCGGCAAACGCCCTGACGTTGCGACGGGCCAGGGCTACGAAGGGTATTGGGTTTCACGCTATGTGATGCTGCAAGACCCGGCATTTGAGTCAATCCTCATGGCTGAGAAGGTGCTCGCGTTGATCNACTATCTCGTGGGTAAGGACTGCATCCTGTCAACATTCACTGCGCACATGCGAGGCGAAGGTGGCGGCAAGACCCTACCTACCGGATANCTGCCTCTACACGGCGACGACACGTCNATCCAACCACACCCCAACTATGCCAACTACGCCACGGTGAACATCTGCCTCACAGACGTGGANGAAGCATCCGGCTGCCTCGCGTTTGTACCCGGCAGCCACAAGCGCTTGCGTCAGCCCACAGAGCAGGAGCGAGTGCTGTCGGGNGAGGGTGCCAATCCGGAAGCGGTTCCGCTCGAAGCGCCGGCCGGCTCTGCAATCATTTGGCCATCTCATACCTGGCACGGGTCATGGGTTTCGAAAACACCGTCCTTAAGAGTCACGTTGGCAGAACTCTTCGCACGCCCCCATCTGCAACCGTATGAGATGTATCGAGAAACGGTTCCCGACGAGGTCTTGGCACGGAACTCGGATCGCTTCGCGACCTTGATGGGGATGAAGACGATGTACGGCTGGAACGACAACCAGGACGACTGGCATCGAAACTGGAGCGACCGGGATCGTACTCGGTATTCGCCAAAGCGCGCCTAGTTTGTGCCCCAGAGCTCCTGGAAGAGTTGGCTAAGAACCCGCCAGAGCGGCCGGAAGATCCGAACGCTGCGATAGAGGGCAGCATGCCCACTGACTGATCGAATTGCACAACCGTAAAGCAGTAGTGAATAAGTGAGCTCCTGTGCCCACAGTTCGACCCCTACGACAGGCAGCTCCCAAAACCAATTAGTCGAGTTGGTTCGGCGTGTTATAACGCCAGTAGCCACNACAANGGGANCCGTCATGTCAGAACAGTGCAGTGTTACCGCGATTTACAGCTATCCCGTCAAGAGTTGCCGGGGCACACCGGTCAAGACAGCCAAGGTTTCGCCGACAGGCATTGTCGGTGACCGTCAACTTATGATCCTGCGGGACGGAAAATTCATCAATCAGGCTCGTCTGCCGGCTCTGGCAACCGTTGCCACGCGCAGAATCGACAGCGGCACGATCACCTTTGGCCACGAAACCTCACGGACGGTTACACATACGATTGGCTCCGATGGCACTGAGTCCACTGTGAATTTCTACGGCAATGACGTGGTCGTGANCGACCAAGGAGACGCGTTGGCNNCGTGGATGTCAGATGCTGTTGGCGAAGCTGTTCGTGTTGTGGGTCTCAGAGCGACTTTCAGGCGCACAGTGCCGCTCGCGGAATTCGCCGTGGTGGATGGCATCGATCAGTCCCGGTTTGTTGATGTCGCGCCGATACTTNTAACCAATGACGCCTCGCTTGCTGACNTCAACCGCAAGCTTGAGAGCCCCATACCNATGAACCGCTTTCGCCCTAACATTGTGATTGATGGGCTTGAAGCTTTCGGCGAAGACAGCATCACAGCGCTTGAGTCAGGTGACCTGCGCCTCGTACGCGCNACCCACTGCGAACGTTGTGCCGTTACCTGTACCGACCAGGAATCCGGCGCCCTCGCTTCAGAACCGCTGGCCACACTGCGAGGTTACCGGCATCGGGAAAACGGCTACGCGGGTGGCGTGATGTTTGGTGCTTACATGGGCGTTGAGGGCACAGCCATGGTGAGCGTAGGCGATGTATTCACGATCGCATGAATCTGCTGTTNTTGGTTCACCCNTTCGNAACTCGCAAAGGCNGTGCCGCGACCTGCACTAACNCGGAATANNCACCACCCCAAANNATCGNCGGCGTTACGCTGCANGGCTAGCAACATCGGGAAAACAGTTACGNTGATTTGTAACGCCTAAATCAACGTTCAAGNCACAGCCGTGGTCAGCGTNGCGCCGTTTTCAGGATCTGCGTANACCCATNGCCTTCGCATNCGCTTGANCGCNACTCGAACGGCGCAGGTAATTCCNCGCTGAGACGCCGGCCCAATNCCACCCGAGGCTGTGGAATCGCGAGTAGCTACGCGACTGGTTAGACTGCTTTTCTAAATCAAGCAGAGCTGCACGCATGATTCTCGATGAAATGCTGGCCAACGGTGAACTGATCATCCATGACGGCGCCGTAGGCGCAGAGATTGAGCGNCTGGGCGGCAACCTGAGCTCTACGGCCTGGTGTGGTGTTGCCAATCAAACCCACCCGGACGCAGTCCGCGAGGTTCATGTTCAGTACCTGCGTGCGGGCACCAACATCATCACCACCAACACCTTTGCTACCGCCCGACACGTTTTGAACAGCGCGGGTCTGGGGGACGAGAGCGCCGCTATCACTGCCGCGGGCGTACAACTCGCAAGAGAAGCTATAGAGGAAGTGGCGCCNGACCGGCCAGTGGCGATCGCCGGTTCCATGTCAAACCACGTCGCGTGGCTGCCAGGATCCTTNAGCCCGGACCCGCGTTACGCGCCGACGCCAGATGCGGAGCTNGCAAACTACAAAGAGCAGGCCTGCGCACTTTCCGAGGCAGGTGCGGACTTTCTGTTACTCGAAATGATGTCAGACCTGCACCACGCCGCGAGAGCCGCTGAGGCGGCGGCAAGCACAGGGCTACCTATATGGATCGGGATCAGCTGTTCGGTGCAACCTAATGGCGACGTGAGCGCCTGGGACATGCATGTCGAAGAGCCCCCCGAGAACCTGCACCCCGATCACAAACCTTCGACCGGTTACCTGCACATCGCCAGAGTAATCGAGACGATGTTGTCCTTTGAGCCTCAAGTCNTGGGGATCATGCACAGCGGAGCAGTTTCGATCGAGCCTGGACTCGACGAGGTCCGCCGNCAGTGGCCAGGGCCGTTGCTGGCCTACCCGGAGGCCACCAACCACCACGCCCTGAGCCCGCAACAGTTTGCTGAANACTGCCGGGNCTGGGTCGACAACGGTGTGCAGGTGATTGGCGGCTGCTGCGGGACGACGATCCATCACATCCGAGCCATGATCGAGGCGATGCCGGAGCGAGCAAACGCCTGAACGCATTTTAGAACCAGGACCACCGGTTGCTGGAGNCCGCNCTGATTACCCGCGCTCTGNACGAAGACATCGGCCTNACGCAGTCAGGACGTACGCTAGACGGGCTGTNCCGAACTATTGCCGCATTGATTGAAGACTAAGATCGCCCTCAGTCCAGTCGCTGCCGGAGTTCTGACCCGATCTTTTCGAAGCCGAACTTCTGATAGAACACGAGATTGTGCTCGGTGGAGGCCATCAGATAGAGCCCATATTCGGGGCAGCCCCGAGCTTTNGCACGAACAACGNTAGTCTGCACCAATCGCGCTCCGACATTTTTGCCCCGCGCCTCAGGGTCGACAATCAGTTCCTCAAGNTGGCAATACTCTCCGCCATAGCGCATGGCCAAGTTGTATGAGACCGACGCCATCCCGAGCAGCACNCCGTCCTCATCAGCCACCAGTATCTCGCCGCGGNGGCTATCAAGCAGGGAACGGAAAGTGGCCCGCATNGGCCCATCCGCGCGGGGGCGTTTTGCGCCGGTAGTGCCCGCCAGCGCTACCAGCAATTCCATGCATCGTTCTTCGTCCGCGGCTAACGCGGGTCTTATCTCAAGTGCCATCGGTTCGATTCCATGAGGCTGACAGATCGCGTGGGCTTTGCTCGCCGTTACCAGTAGTGATTGCGGTGACCGGGTTTGCGGCCTTCACGTTCGCGCTGCAGGGTCTGCAGCGTAAAGTGGTCATCGGCCAGAGCAGCGGCTTCATCCACGCTTAGGCGNCCGACATGGCGGTAGGTGCCAGAGGTGAGATGCGCCCGNGCAGCCTGAAGGCCACCTGCCAGGTCGCCCGCGCGGCCGCTGCCGCGGTTGCCGAAACCTTCAGCATTACCTAAACCACCCGTGGCCTGGTAGCCGATGCGCTGCAGGAGTTTCGCGCTNGCGTTGGCGATCACCTGCGGATCGACTGACAGCATGAAGTTCTCCTGGCTGCGGATCCAGGGTTTCATGCTTGGAGTCACAATGACATACCGCCAATCNTCGCCGCGATTGATGCTGGTGCCATGCANTAGCCTGCCGTCAAACACCAGCGCCGTGCCAGCAGGCGCTTCCACATGAATTGCAGGCGGGAGCTTACCAACCTTATTGCCGCTCCCCGCCGCAGGTATCAATTTATGTGAGGTTGGNACGACCAGCGTGCCGTTGCGCTCATCCACATCCTCAAGGATGTACATGGTCGTCACATCAACCGGCGCCTGCTGCGTCTGGAAAGGATTGATCGCCCCCTGGTCCTGGTGCAAGCCCATGGGCAAGCAACCGGGATAAGAGATGTTGGCCGTAAAGCTGAAAGTGCACCAACCTTTGCGCAAAGTTTCATCGAGTAGGCGCTCAATGACNGGGCCACCCTGGACCACCTCAGGGTCGTGTTCGATGAAGCGNGGGAACAGGTCGCCTTTGTTGATCAGGCTGCATANTAGTTGGAACGAGCCGCCGGGGTAGTCGATGCCGGCCGCCCGCTCCGCGGCCGCCTGTTCCACAAGTCGTGCCCGGGTCGCGTCGTTCTGGCCTCTCGAGAGTGCATCCTCAATGAGGCAGAAGCCCCATTCATAAAGATCATGCCGTAGCCGATTCAGGTCTTTGGTTGGCTCAGGGAGAGCAAAGTTTTTCCAATACGGGTGTTTTCGCCCTATGGTGGTGTCGTAGTAGTTGCCTTCGCCCCATGCCACCTCGTCCTGACTCAGCGGCGTGCGCATCCAGGGGTTGGACTCGACGATGGAGTCGACAGGCTGGCGGCAGCGGAGGAACTCTTCGTAGGGTCGAAAAGCGTCCGGGCCTGATGCCGCTTCAATGGCCTCAGGGGTGAACTCGATGGGAACGGGCATGCTCAACTCCTGGTAGTCAGGCCCACAATCTACCTTGTGTTGACTAATTGTTCAGAGACCGCGGCGCTCAAAGCTACCGGCGGGCGCACGGAGTGTCGGCGGACCCCCCGCTGCCGCCTTCGGCGGTCATTGTCTAGGCCCGTTCTAAAAGCCATTCGAACTACTCACCGCAGGAAGGCTGATTCTGCTTAACCCTGAGTTCGTCCTAACGGCGATGCAGGTCGCGCTGTACCACTGGGATACCGAACCGGCAGAATGGCAAAGGTTGGACCACCCAAGATACTGGTTGCGCCCAGAATCTCGGCCAAGTTGGCTACTATGCTCAAAAGTCCGTAATCCAAGGCTTCCCCCCTTTCGTCGGCGGGCAAACTCGCCTTGCGNGCAAACCCATACNAGGGTTTCGCGTTTGCACTTGCGCTGGCACCATCGAGACCAACAGCGCAGGAGCATCACCATGCTTGAGAGTCTTCCAGAGCGGGTCAACAGCAATGCACCCCTGGTCCATCGCGGNCGGTGGGTCAACCTGACGTTCACGCTGGGGATAGGTGATGCCGACTTCCTAATCACAGTCACAGCTGGGTGGGTCACTAAGATCGAGCCGCGGCCGCTCGCGACCCACTCCGGGGTTTTCACTATNCGTGCCGAGCGCGAAACATGGCTCGAACACTGGCGCGAAGTACCACCCCGCGACTATCACGACCTCTGGAGCATGCTGCCCAAGGGCCTTGCCACTCTGGATGGCGACCTACTGCCGCTGATGCAGAANCTGCAGTACTTCAAAGATGTCATCGCCAGCTTGCGCGAGGCNCCCAGCCATGCCTAATTTCGAACCCATTGTCGGGCGCTACTTCACCATGGAAGTAGCCGGCGAGCGCTGTCGGATCTATGTCGAAGAAGCGGGTGCGGGCATCCCTCTGGTCTGCCTGCATACGGCAGGTTCCGACGCCCGCCAGTTCCGTCATCTTCTGTGTGACCCAGAAATCACCCAGCACCACCGTGTAATTGCATTTGATCTACCATGGCACGGGAAATCCAACCCACCTCCGGGCTTCCGGGATCGGGAGTATCAGCTCACAACCGAGCTGTACAAGGAAATCGTCGTAAGCTTCTGCGACGCCTACGAACTCGAAAATCCTGTTGTGATGGGCTGCTCAATGGGCGGCCGCATCGTTCTGCACCTAGCGCTCGAGTTTGCCGATCGCTTTCGCGCAGTAATTGCGCTCGAAGGCGCCGACAAGCTTGAACCCTATTACAACCTCGACTGGCTGCACCGCCCCGACGTACACGGCGGCGAGGTGTGCGCAGCCTTTGTATCAGCGCAGGTGGCCCCACAAAGCCCCGATGAGTTTCGCTGGGAGACCTTGTGGCATTACATGCAGGGTGGCCCTGGAGTCTTCAAGGGTGACCTCTACTTCTACTGGCACGACGGCGATTTCGACGATCGCTCGCCGCAGATTGATACNACAAGATGCCCTGTATATCTGTTATCAGGCGAGTACGACTCGTCGTGTACACCGGAGCGAACCACGGCGACGGCGGCCAGGATCGAGGGCGCAAAGGNCGTGGTGATGCCGGGGATAGGGCACTTTCCAATGTCAGAGAACCCGGAAGCGTTTCGGGCACACCTGCTGCCGGTGCTGGATGCCATCCAAGATTAAGGTCTAGTGCCNGAGTGTCCAGCTTCGGCTAATAACTACCCGTCGAAATGGCAAAACNCTNAGGGCAAAGCCTAGGGTTTCTCAAGTACCTAGGANTCCGTAGGCAGGCAGGATTGCAACGGAGCCNAAGCCCATCATGCCTATACCCNGCAGTAAGGACCTCTGCTTGNGCAGGCGCATCGAGCACAGGCGCTGCCCTACATGAGCTCGATCGTCGACATGGTGTAGGTCGTGTTTGCTGCGTCCCCACTACCTTCCGGAAGGTANGCNCCCNACAAACTTAAGCCCGTNAAGTGCTTGCAGNAATAAGATCATGCCGTGATAGACGACNTCTGTATTACCGCTCGACTAGATACCGCGGTTGCAGCCTAGTTTGTTCGGACTAGCGCATCCGGAGAAGATTGTGTGCCGCAGCGAGCAAACCTGGAAACTGCTCTGTCTGGCGACAGGCGGTNGNCTTTCGGTTCGTTTATGGTTGCAGGCCNAACTCCNTAGGTATTCCGCAAATGGCTTACGAGATCGTCTACTGGCCCGGCTTCACNGGCCGCGCCGAACCTGCAATCCTACTGCTCGAAGATGTGGGCGCGCAGTACACGGTCACCACCAACGTACCCGAGCGTATTGCTGAGCTTGCGCCAAGTGAACCCATCTTCGCCTGCCCACTGCTGATCGACGGAGAAACGGTGCTCTCCCAAACGAGCGTCATCACCCAGTATCTTGCGCAGAGACACGGATGTGACGTGACCGCCGAGGATCAAACGGCCGCCGCGCAGTTCGGGTACAACCTGGCAGACATCTGGCGCGAGACCTACGAGGGCCGCAGGGACGGCAACAACGACTACTTAGATGAACGCTTCCCTCTCTGGCTCAACGTCATGGAGGCAAGCTTCCGGGGCCAAGGCGCTTGGTTCTTTCCCGGGGCGCGTCCTTCCTGGCTGGACTACCTTGCGCTCAACATTGTGACGCTCGCCACCTACTGTTGGGGAGACCCGGCGGTTACACAAATGGCTGCGAAACCCCGCCTGGCGGCCTGGACGGAACGAATGCTGGCGCGGCGTGGCATCCGCGCCTATCTCGACAACGGAGACAGTCTGCCTGTCGCCTACCCGGAGGTCAGCGCTACAGGATAAAACGGGCTCCTCGACCTCCAATCCAGTCTGCCAGGCACCAACCCGGCCGCAGACTATACTGCGACTCGCCCAATGGCTTTGATGCAGACATCAACTGATCGGCTGACCCTGGCGGATGGCCATATTCTGCGCGCCTCTCAAGGAGACCATCGGCTAAGCCCTGACGCAGCGTTGCAGTGAGGGTTTGCTACGTCGCCTTCGGAAACACCACACACAGCGCGTTGACCCCGTAATAGCCGGCAGCCACGCCCACAATCACAGGAGCGATCCATTTGCGGATAGGCCTGACTGCGCAGGGACGCGCTTTCCTGCCCAGCCGTTCTATGCCAGGGCATAATCCCGCGCGGCCTTCAGCCAACCCAATCGCAGCAGGAGAGCGCCTAGTGTCCATCAATATCCGCCCCGCCGACCCGGGCGACGTCGACGCCATACTGGCTTTCATCCGGGGTCTGGCCCGTTACGAACACGCCGAGAAAGAAGTTGTGGCAACCACAGCAGACCTCGATGCAGCGCTCTTTGGGGCAAATGCCAAGGTGCACTGCCTAATCGCTGAAACGGGCAACACTTCCGTCGGCTGCGCGATCTATTTCTATAACTTCTCCACTTGGACTGGGCAGTACGGCATCTATCTAGAAGATCTTTTTGTTGAAGAAGCACACCGCGGCGCAGGTGCCGGACTTGCCCTCATGCAAGCACTGGCCACCATAGCGATAGATGAGGGCTGTACGCGCTTCGAATGGAGCGTACTCGACTGGAATCAGCCCTCCATAGACTTCTACGAACGGTTGGGTGCCGAGGCTCAGTCGGAGTGGATTGGCTACAGAATGTCCGGAGATGTACTGGCGCAGCTCGCCGCGCTTTAAGCCAAGAGCGGCACTCCACGCCCTCCGGTCAGGACTCGCAGGTACAACTTGCGATAGGCTCCAATGCCAATCTTCAGCAACGCTGCTGCGGATGAAGAACAACAACACCTAGCCAGGCCCTAGCGGCCGGCGAGCTTTCGCAAACTGCTATGTGATCCCGGATGTTCTCCGGGCAGAACAGGTCCTTACATGAAACTTCTGGTAGCCAACCGAGGAGAGATCGCCATCCGGCTCATGCGCGCCGCGGCTGAACTCGACATTCCCACCGTCGCCATTGCACCCGCCGATGACGCGAGCGCACTGCATACCGTCAAGGCCAATGAGTCCGTGACCCTGCCAGGGTCAGGCCCGGCTGCCTACCTCGACATCGCCGAGGTAGTCGCCACGGCTAAAGAGACCGGCTGTGACGCCGTGCACCCTGGGTACGGCTTCCTTGCTGAAAACGGTGACTTTGCTCGGGCCTGCAACGATGCCGGCATCACCTATGTCGGGCCTTCCGCCGAGATGTTAGACCTCTTTGGTGACAAGGCCAGAGCCCGCGCTGCCGCAATCGACGCGGGTGTGCCGATCATTCGAGGCATCGACCATGCGGTCACATTGGAAGAAGCCAACGCCTTTTTTGCTGAACTCGGCGCCAGTCGAAGCATGATGATCAAAGCTATCGCCGGTGGCGGTGGGCGCGGCTCGCGCATGGTTGATAACGCCGAAGACGTTGCCAATACCTTTGAGCGCTGCGCCTCCGAAGCCGCTGCCGCCTTTGGCAACAGCGATCTCTATGTTGAAGAGTTCATCCGCGAGGCCCGGCATATCGAGGTGCAAATCCTTGGCGACAGCGCCGGCAACATTGCCCACCTCGGTGAGCGTGAGTGCAGCGTACAGCGACACTTTCAGAAGGTGGTTGAGATTGCCCCGGCACCAGCCCTCGATGGCAGCCTGCGGGACGAGATCATTGCCGCCGCTGTGCGCCTTGCATCCCATGTCGGTTACTTCAACGCCGGAACCTTTGAGTTCCTTGTGGACACCTCCGGCTCCGGTCAACCGTTTGCCTTCATCGAGGCCAACGCGCGCCTGCAGGTCGAGCACACCGTGACCGAAGAAGTCACCGGAGTCGACATTGTGCAATCGCAGTTGCGCATCGCGCAGGGCGCCACGATTGCTGATCTGGGTCTCGATGACCCGGCCATCGCCGAAGCCCGCGGCTATGCCATCCAGGCCCGGGTCTGCATGGAGTCGATGGGCGAGGACGGCTCGGTGCGCCCTGAGGCAGGCACCTTAACGGCGTACGAAGCACCCTCCGGTCCCGGCGTACGTACTGACGGCTTTGGCTATGCCGGCTACGCTACCAGCCTGCTCTATGACTCGCTGCTGGCCAAGGTCATTGGTCATTCACCATCAAGGAACTTTGCTGATGCCGTGACCCGCACTGCCAGGGCCCTCGCGGAGTTCCGCATTGAAGGCATCACTACCAATATCGGCTTCATCCAAAACATCCTGAGCCACCCCGGCTTTGTCGACTACAGCGCTATTCATACCCGCTTTATCGATGAAGAAATTGCCAGCCTCGCCCGCAACACCGATGCACATACGCAATTTGTTGCAGAGGGCAGCGACGATAGCGACGGTGCGGTCGATGGCCTGGCCGAGGCCGTTGGCCCAGAGGGCGCGATCGGACTACGCGCACCGATGCAGGGCACGATTGTCGAAATTGGAGTGGCAGTTGGCGATGAGGTGCTGATTGGCCAACCAGTTGCGGTGGTCGAGGCGATGAAACTGCAGCACGACGTAAAGGCCGAACAGGCCGGTATCGTTGCGGCGGTCTCCATGTCAGTGGGTGACGTCGTCCGCGAGGGCTATCCGATTGTCTTCATCCACGAGTCGGACGAAGACCTCGGCGCCGTCGAATCAGATACCAGCGCTGCCCTCGACTCTATTCGTGACGACATGGCCGAAGTTAATGAGTGGACGGCTCGCACGCTAGACGCTGCGCACCCTGAGGCAGTAGCGGCTTTACACGCGCTCGGGCGTCGCACGCCCCGTGAAAATCTCGATGATCTCATCGACGCAGGCTCCTTTCGGGAGTTTGGTCCGCCCGCCTCCGGTTCAGTGGAAGGCGGCACTGTCATGGGTATGGGCACAGTCAATGCAAAGGTTGTTGGTGAAACCAACGCGCGCGTGGCGGTTGTCCATGCCAACTACATGACTACCGGCTATGCCCACGGGCACTACCGGCAGGAGCAGGTACATGAACTCGTGCGTGACTGGCGGGTGCCACTGGTACTGTTCTCTGAGGGTGAGGGCATGCCGCATAGCGTGCTCTTTGGCACCAGCGTCGGAGTGGACGCGAGCGTATTCGCGGACTTCGCGAAGCTCTCTGGTCATGTCCCTCTCGTAGGGGTTAACACCGGCGACAGCTTTGCGGGCAATGCCGCGCTGCTTGCCTGCTGCGACGTCATCATCGCAACCGAACAGTCGAACGTCGGGATGACCGGGCCGTCGGTTGTAGCAGCCTCGGGTCTTGGCAAACACTCCGCCTCCGACCTCGGTGGCACCGCATTTCAGTTCGAAAACGGTAGCGTTGATCTGGTCGCAAAAGACGATGCTGGCGTGATCGAGCTCGCTCAGAAATACCTCTCGTACTTCCAAGGCCCAACGCAACAATTCGAAGCCCCGGATCAGCGCCGAATGCGTCACATCATCCCGGAAAACCGCGTCCGGACCTACGAGATGCGCGACATTGTGGAGACGTTGGCAGATAAAGATTCCGTACTCGAGCTACGCAAGGATTTTGGCATTGGCGTTATCACCTCACTGATCCGGGTCGAAGGCCAGCCAATGGGCGTGGTCGCAAACAACCCTGCACACCTGGCAGGCGCTATCGACAGCCCGGGTGCGGACAAGGCAGCGAGGTTCTTTCAACTCTGTGACGCATTCGATCTGCCGGTGGTGGTCTTCATGGATTGCCCGGGCATCATGGTGGGTCCTGACCACGAGCGCGAAGCGCTGGTGCGGCACGCGGTGCGGCTCTTTAACATAGGTGCCAACTGCACAACACCCATGTTCGGAATCATGGTGCGTAAGGCCTACGGTCTTGGCGTGCAGGCAATGATTGGTGGCGCGTCCTACATTCCGCTCTTCACCGTTGCCTGGCCTACAGCGGAGTTCGCGGGCATGAACATTGATGGCGCAGTGAAGCTATCGGCCCGCCGTGAACTCGCTGCCATCGAGGATGCCGAGGAACGCAAGGCCGCCTACGATCGACGCGTAGCAGATGGATACGAGACGGCACGGGCGATCAACTCAGGTGCTCGCTACGTGATCGATCCCGCAGAGACCCGGAACTTCATTATACGCGGCATGAACAGCCTGCCGGCGATGCCACCACGAACTGAGAAGAAACGGCCCTACGTTGATACTTGGTAGGGCCGTCACAGCGCACAACCCATCCGGATTGGGATGAGTCCGCAGGCTAATGGCGGACTCTCGACGCGCAGACGCAAGCCATGCCACCCACCTCTACTACGCATCGTGAGTCCACCAAATCTGCCTCCCACAACAATCGACGGTGTGTTTCGACATCAAACCGCCGCGGTCGTGCGGGATCGTGGTTGAAAAAGGGTTCGACAAAATCGGTGTTAAGCAGCAACCCACCAGGCTCAAGGCTTGCCCTGGCCTTAAGATAAGCGTCACGCAAGGCCTCTTCACCACCCAAATCGTGCAGCGTCTGTACGCTATAGATGGCGTCAAACGGTCCACCGAGCTTGGACCATGATTCGGACAGATTTATTTCCACTGTTGCGACAGGTCGTAAAACGCGCGCGCTTAAGTGTTGCAGCAGGCTCGGTTCGATGTCCGCTGCCGTAAAGCTCGCATTCGCGTAACGGGCTTGGAGTTGCACAAGCAGTTCACCATCACCCGGTCCCAGTTCCAACAGCTTGGGCCGCTCACTTGCGCAGACTTGTTTGAGGGTCTCAACGACCAGACTCTTTATCACTGCGCGTTCTGGCCAGCGCCGATCCAGATCTTGTCGCCATGCGGAGGGCGACTCGAAATCGCCAAGCGCCATCAGTGTGCCGAAGCCGTGTCAAGATAGGGCGCCTCACCGCGCACGGTTACCCGAAACCCAAAGCGTTTGTCCGGGTAGTAGTCCCAGGACGCCATGTGCTGAACCACACGGTTATCCCAGAACACCACAGTATTGGGTTCCCAGTGCACGCGAATCTGCGCACGTACCGTGTAAGCAATGTGATCGTAGAGCATTTTCAGCAAGGCACTGCTCTCCCTGTCCGAGAGCCCCACAATGGCGCCCGTGAACCCTTCGTTCACAAACAGCGCCCGCTTACCCGTAAGGGGATGCGTTCGAACGACGGGATGCACCGCCGAGGGCAACTCATCGAGGCGTTTGACGCCGCCCACGTATAGATAATGACCTTTGGGGTCATGGCGGGCGGTCATGCCTAACAGAAATTCCTGCATCGCCGGCGACAATGTTGAGAAAACCTGCCTCATGTCCGCAAACAAGGTATCGCCACCTACTTTGGGCGTGACCTCAAGACGCAACATCGACAGACCGGGTGGCACCTCTTCACTCGACACATCGGAGTGCCAGTTCATTCCGGCGACAAAGCGAGATTTCTCATTAGCGTGAATGACGATGATCTCATCAGGGATCTCAGGTCTCGCCACCGGGGTCGTGAACAACTCACCGATACGACGGCCAAAGTCTACCTGCTCCTGCATTGTCATGACCTGGTCGCGGACAACCACCACGCCGCGTTCGGCGGCAAGTTGCTGCAGCGCGTCCACCGCTTCGTCGTCCATTCCCTGGAGGTTGATGCCTCGCTCGAGTTCGGCACCAAAGGCCGCAGTGATGGGAGCGTGAGGTAGTGCCGATGACTGCATGGGGAACTCCTCCGATAGGTTCAGGTAGCCCCGCGGGGCTGAGCTCTTATTATCGCCGACTTTATGATGTCCGTTGCAACCACCCGTAGGGTCACCTCGTCATGTGTCGACAAGCAGAGAACGCCTTGAACCAAGCAGATGCCCTTGCACTCAAAGGTCTTTTAGAGATGATCAGCATCCGCTTATGGTCAAAGGACCAGGCAAAGTGTCCAACAATCGCGTGACTCATGGAGACATGAAATGCCTCAACCGCATCGCGTTACATCACTCGCCACCTTCGTAGCACGAGCAGGCGACTTTTGGGCTAATTGTCGTCAGACACAATCTCTAGGGGCAACGGACTGGCCACTACTCACAGTCCTGGCCCAACCTCAAGCTTCGAACCATCGGTAAACCTAGCCAAACGGAATCGTGTGAGGTCATGCGCAGACACACCGCCCGTCACCATCTCGGCCATAACACGGCCGGCTCCAGGGCCGATTCCAAACCCATGACCGCTGAAGCCGGTAGCAAGATAGAGCCCCGGATAACCCGTAACCTCGTCCATGACGGGGACAACATCCGGCGTCACATCAATCATGCCAGCCCAAGCCTCCTCGAACGGGACACCGGCCAGTTCTGGCACCCGTCGCACGAGCCCCTCCCGCATATTGTCCAACGCTCGGGGGGACGGTGGCGGATTCAGTACACGCTGCTGCTCAAACGGAGTCACCTCGTCGTCGCGCCAGCGGCGGATGGGCAGCATCCTTGCCATCAGTTCGCCGTCGAACCTGAGGCGAATGAAGCGCGCGCTGGCATACAGTGCAGGGAGGTAGCGAAAGAAGTGCCTGAAACTGTCAGCGCCAATGAAGTGCTCGTTGGTGCCGCTGCTCGCTACGGTGTAGCCGCCATCGGCACGGCGGCGGATTGCCACCCCGCCGAGAGATGCGTTGCCCGAGTAAACCTCAGGCGCGCTGGCGGTACGGGCCACGGTCGCGCGCACCGCCAACTGTGGCAGGTTGACCCCAAGATTGGCCATGAACAGGGTCGACCAGGCGCCACCGGCACACACCACACTCTCTGCGCTTATGCTGCCGTGCTCGGTAATGACACCGCTGACGCGCCCGGCTGTCGTTTCAATCGAGCGCACCGCGCAGCGCTCTCGAATCAAGCCGCCACGGGCACGCAGCGCCCGCCCCAGCAAGGGAACTGCCTTCCAGGGTTCTGCGCGACCGTCACTAGGGGTAAAGAGCCCACCCCGCCACTGGCCCACGGGACCGGGCGCCAACGCGTCCATCTCGCTGGCAGACAACAGTTTGGTATCAAGTTGATGTTGCGCTGCAATATCCAGCCATGCTTCATGCCCCGCTAGTTGTTCATCGGTCGTCGCTGCGTACAGAACACCACGGCGGGTGAAGCCAATGTCGCCCCCGGTTTCACGAGCAATCTCACCAGCCAACTCTTCCCAGGCGTTGATGCTGTCGATGGCAATCGGGAGTTCCGCGGCATCACGGCCTTGCTGGCGGATCCAGCCCCAGTTCCGACTGGACTGCTCACCCGCAACACGTCCCTTGTCACACACCAGTACCGAAAGCCCACGTGCGCGCAGATACCATGCGGTCGAGATACCAATCACCCCCGCCCCGATGACCACAACATCGACAGCAGCAGGCAGCGGATCGTTAAAGGTCACAGGTAGATCATCGGTGAAAATCAAGCTCTGCTCCTTTCTTCGCCGTTGACGCTTCTAGCCAACAGAAGCCGCCATAATGCGGCTCAACTGACAATAGGGCAGCCCGGTCTCCTCGCGCCATCCGTTAAACGCATCCTGGACCACAGCCAATGCCTTCTTGCCCGCTGGCTCCTTTTCGATAATGCCCTTGGTGACCAGCACCTGCACAACATCCTTGCTGAACATGAAGGTGTCCTTGCCAATGAAACGCAGGAAGTATTGCCCAGTGTGCCCACCAAGGCGGCTGCCCGCTCTCTTCAGATGCTGCTGCAGACCTACCACATCGTCCTCCGGCCATGCCGCTAGGAAAGCGCCAAAAGACCCGTGCTCCGCCGCGGTCTGTAGCACAAATGCGGCGTTGTCGCGGGTGGCCTTGATCTTTGTGAAATTGCGAATGATGGCGGTATCCTGCGCAAGCGCCTCTAGACGTTCATCTGCGTAGTGCGCCACAGCTTTTGGATTGAACCCGCCGAATGCTGCCTCGAACCCCTCCCACTTGTTTTCCACAACCTGCCAGACAAACCCCGAGCGGAACACACACTTGGTCATCTCACGCAGGCATTCAGCATCGTCAAGCGCGCTCAGTTCGGCGGCGGTAGCCGGTACCGGCAGCATCGCAGCCAATTCTGCCTCACCCTTATGCGCTACCGCTCGGGCGCGGATCTCCGCAAACGGAGCCACCATGGTCAGGCCTCGTAGCCCCGCCATAACCATTCAAGCGCCTGAGGCAGAAGTTGGGCTTTCATGGAGGGATCGCAATGCCAGGCGTTACGAACGAAGTTGAACTGGTAGTCATAACCCTTGTCCGCAAGCACATGCGCCATACGCTCATTGGCTTCGACCCAATCGTGCATGCCATCGCGCATCGAGTTGGGGTTGTAGAGATCCCTGTCGGCCACGCACATCCAGATACGGATTGGCCGAGCCAGTTCGTTCGGAATGAGCATGGAGTGATATCCCCAGGCGCCCTCTGGTGACTCAGGATTCCAAGGCCATTGTTGATTGATATAGGTCCCGGAGAGGCTTAGCACCTTGCGATACTTGTCGCCGCCATACCAAGCCATGCTCATGGCACAAGATGCGCCGGAGGAACAACCCATTGAGGCACGACCCTCAGGATCATTGGTCAGTACAACGCCGCACTGTTCCGAGACAAATGGGAGGACCTCCGTTTCTATGAAATCGGTGTACTGCCCCGACATCGTGTCGTACTCGAGCCCACGCTGACTGCCTTGTGCATCACCCCCACCACTGCGCAACGATATGCCCACCATAGGCGGGATGCGACCCTGATGAATCATGTTGTCGAGGGTCCGAAACAACATCAGATCGGGGCCGTCGGCCCCAACGATGAAGGGCAACTCACCGCCGGTGTAGCCATGGGGGACGTACACTGCTATTTCACGGGAATAGGGCTGGGGACCACTGGTCGTGACATCGAGCTTGGCAGGGTTACCCGGATCGGGCGTACCGAAGGTGCCTTCCGCCCGTGCGATACCAGGGTAGATAGCGCTGTCGGTCGATTCCAGAACAAACTCATGCACCATGCCACGGGGCACGCCATCCTGCTTCTCAGTTTCGCTCGCCGCGACATGGGTAGGCCCAACAACATAGTTGCCGTTGGTATCGGTAGGCGGCACATCGCCGTCGGCAAGCATCTGGGCAGCGACATAGCCAGGGGCTTGGGGATCGCGCGTGGGGGGTACGGGACGGGGCATTAGCGCTCCTGAAAATTACCGAGCAAATCGAAGGTTGGGGCGGCTCGCTACGAAGCCTTATACACCCTTGAACTGGGGTGCGCGCTTCTCGCGGAACGCCGCACGCCCTTCTGCACCATCCGCACTGTCACGCACGCCTAGCAGGTAGTTACGGGCAAGAGCGGAAGCTTCTGCCGGGCTCTTGGGAATGGTTTCGTCAACAAAGTGCTTGACAGTTGAAACCACTAGCGGCGCACTGACTTCAAGGATTCTTGCGTACTCCATGGCGGCATCAAACTGCTCGCCCAGGGGTACAACCCGATTGACCATCCCCACCTCGTATGCGCGCTGAGCTGGCAAGTCCTGGCCCAGAAGCATGAACTCCATCGCTATCTTATGTGGAATCCGCGCCGCGCAGCCCGCAATCAAACCTCCAGTGAAACCCACTTGGGCCTCAGGATATTTGAAAACTGTATTGTCCGCCGCAACTGCAAAGTCACACATCTGCACAAGAATGTAGGCCCCGCCAATGCAGTAACCCTGAAGCGCAGCAATGACCGGCTTTGAGAGCACAACTCCGATCCCCGGCACGCCCTGCCACATCTCTGCCGGTGGGCTTTTGATATCAGCACCTACCGAGAACGCCCGGTCGCCTTCGGCGCGGAGAATAGCGCAACACTCAGCGGACGCTTCAAGCCTTTGCCAGGCCGCGCGCAGGGCCTGGATGACCGCCTCATCAAGCGCGTTCATCCGCTCCGCTCGACGGATAGTGACAACGGCGGTGCGATCCACCACTTCGTAGGTTACGACGTCATCTGCCACTGCAGTCACCCGGCTGATCAAGAGGCCGCGAGTGTATCAGGACATGGCGCCGGCCCCGCGCTCAGATATGTTCACCCGCTTCGCGCTTCTGCAGCAACCGTTCAATGTCAAACTCGGCAACCTCACCGCGGGCCAGGATAGCCTCGGTCCGTTCACGCACAATCTCATCCCACGAAGGATGCGGCAGCACGTAAAAGGTCTGCTCGCGAATCGCGGCAAAAACAAGCTCTGCGACCTCCGCCGGCGGTTTGCCAGCCGCCGTCATAGCTGAACCGAAGAAGTCGCCATCATCTTGCTCATTTCCCACTGTAAGCACGTCAGGGCGATTGCGTTCAGACTCGAAGATTTTTGTATCGACAAAGCCGGGGCACAGCACTGAGGCGCTCACGTTGCCCCCTGCCGCTTGGAGGTCGCGCTCAAGGGATTCGGTCAAGGCCAGCACAGCATGTTTGCTGACACCATAGTTGCCACCACCCGCGGTGATGCCAGCGACAGACGCCGTGTTGACAATATGGCCGCCCTCTCCGTGGGCCAGCATATGAGGGACAAACGCCTGTACGCCGTACAGCACGCCATCAAAATTGACCCCCATCACCCAATCCCAGTCTTCTTCCGGAACCTCCCATAGTGGCTGGGCCACGTGCCGCGTCCCAAACACACCAGCGTTGTTGCATACCACGTGGACATTGCCAAAGCGTTCTATGGCCTTATCTCGGAGCGCCTCAACGGACTCCCGCAGCATGGTGTTGGTGTGCACACCCAGAACGTTCACCTGGTGCTCCTCGAAAACCCTCACCGTGGTTTCAAGCGCATCCTCCTGAATGTCGCCAAGCACCACATTCATGCGTTCGGCAGCGAAGCGTTCAGCAAGGGCAAGCCCAATGCCACTCGCACCACCAGTGATCACTGCAGTTTTTCCTTCGAAGCGATCCATCTGTGCACTACCTTAGGAACAGACTTGGGAGCATACCGTGGCTGGCCGCACAGAACACACCGGTTAGGGACGCGGGGCAGACCGCGCCAACGGGCCTGCGCCCCGTCCGGCGGTTTATTCTTCGAGCAACCCCAGAGCACTGCAGCGACAACCATCCCGAACCGGCCGGAGCGAGACCCGTACCAACATTCCATTCGTCACCAGCGGATAGGTATGCACCACCTCAACGGCCTCTGCATCAAGCCTGGACCACGACTCGTTGTAGCTGTCAGCGACGCGCTCGCCAGCTTCATCGCGGGCTATCACGCGGACACGGTACCGACCAGCTGACGCACCGCAATCCTCGTTTTCGATCAGGGCATGCACTTCGACCGAGTCACCAAGCTGATAGTAGGACAGCGAGCCGTCGATCTCACAGGCCATGGGATCAACCTCGCCGGGCACCATCCGCGTGGTCATTTCCAGATCAAGCTTGGGGAGCTCACCTTTGAGACCGCCTTCGGAGCGCTTGTAGACCTTGCGGGAAAAGCTCCCGGGCCGGTATGGCCCACCTTCGTCCTCAAGTTCTTCCTCGCTCAAGAGGCGCATGTCGATCAGCGTTGGAGAAGCGCAACCCTCGCCAGTATCGCCCTGTTCACATAGTGTGGCGGCAGCGATGGGCCAACCGCCGACGAGCGCCAACATACAAGCGGCAAGCATTCCTTCGCGTTGGCTGAGCACGCCGACGAGCCAGCGCATGATGATCTCCCAGATGGGTATCGTTACATCTTCTCAGGACCTTCCCCTGGACGGAAGGTGTCAAATCTCAAAAAAGCCCAAAACCCGGTACCCACCGCCACGCCCCACAGATTGAACGATTGAGGGTCCGAAGGTGTCGTCTCAAGCTACTTTACCCACACCTCGTTCGTCATCGACCAGGCAGCGGCTGCTGGGAGCAGGCCAGAACCCCGCCCGGTACACCTTCAATCGGGCCGAGGATTCGCAGCGACAAAACGCCGACCGGCTACAACAAGAGTTACAACAACCCCTCCAAACAAGTTCGGCCACGGTTTTATTAAGTGGTATCTGAGGGAGCCTGACATCGATCAACTCGTCGCGCCCTCCAAAGGTAACCGTGTTCGGCAATACCCGCCGCCAGTCCGGCATTCTCCAGTAGGTTCAGGCGTCGCGAAACAGCGTTCGCAGTTATATCAGGCTATGACACCCTTCCGCGCCAGTTCGCGCATCTCCTCAATATCAAGCCCAAGTTCTGACAGAACTTCGACCGTGTGTTCACCCACCTCCGGCGACGGCCGCCGAATCGATGCCGGGGTCTTCTCGAACCGCA
>PAWP01000013.1 GCA_002714125.1 Gammaproteobacteria bacterium | reverse complement strand
AGCAAAGTGCCCAACTTCCTTTAGCCTTCTTCACGGATGGTGAGGGACGTTACAAGACGCGTGCGGCTTGATGCCGGAGAAACCGCCATCGAAGATGGAGTCGACGCTATTTGATTATGCGCGGCGTCCGCTCTGAAGCCACAACACCCATCTCAGGGGCCCAGCCTGCCCGACTGCTGTACCGAGCATGCGCGAAACCGCAGCATTGACACCCTGGTTGATCACCATTTTGATGCCCTGTCCGCACTTGGGCTGCAGCGACAAATGCAGGTTTTCACCCTTGATCCGTTAGGTGATTTTGTACGCCAGTACGATGTCCGAACCGAGCGTTTACTCGTTGCCTTTCTGCGCAAACTGCCGTTTGAAGTCGGCCCCCGCCACCGCCTGCTAGAACGACTGCTCGGTTTCCTTCGCTTCATCGCTCTGCTGGCTGACAACATCAGAGTCGCACTTCCGATGTTCCGATAGAACACGAATCAAATGGATTGTGAACCAGCGCACGAGCCAGAACCGGAACTCTTGACGATCAGTCGAGTTCACACAGAACTGGAGCCGGTCCTCCTATACGCTAAAAGCAATCTGGATCTGACTGATCAAATCGCCCACCTCAAGTAACTCCAGTTTTGATCGCCTATGCACACCCAAGCATAAGCCGTTCATAACCCACAATCTGTTGCTTCATTTGACTTAGGCATTAATATATCTAATATTTTTTATATTCGAATATTTTGATATTCTGGAAGACCGCCTCGGCGGCTGAGAATCCCTGATGGTATCTAGGCAACCATTCACGGTCACCGGTGCGTCCGCGCCAGACCGATACGTCGCGCTGTGTCGCGCCGCCGGAGACGGTGTCCGCCGAGACGTGCTGTGCGTGTTGCGACAGGAGTCCCTCGGCGTACTGGAACTTTGCCGGATCTTCGGTGTACCTCAGCCGCGCATGAGTCATCACTTGAAGATTCTGTTGAATGCGGGACTCGTACAGACGCGACGCGAAGGAACCTACGTCTTCTACCGACGCGCCATTTCGGACCCGCAGGACCCATGCCACGACCTACACATGTCCCTAATGACCGCAGCCGATCAACTCGCGCTTGCAAAACTGCCAGCGCGCCGGCTCGCAGCGGTGCACCGCGAACGGGCTCGCCAGTCGCAGGCTTTTTTCACTCAGCACGCGGCCGAACTGCACATGCAACAGGCGCGCATCGCCGGCTACGCAGACTACGCTGAGTGTTTCGACACGGCACGCCGCCAGGCCAGAATCGCGGATAGAGCACAGGTTCTTGAAGTTGGACCGGGAGACAGCCCACTTCTTGCGGTATTGGCTGCCGACTACGCTGAAGTTACCGCACTAGACAACGCCGCCCCCATGCTCGCGTTGGCCCGCGAGCGCGCGGCTGCCAGCAACGTGCACTTTATTGAAGGTGAACTGGACGCGCTGGTCGGAAGTTGGGATCTGATCGTACTCAACATGGTTCTACACCATATGCCGTCTCCGGCAGCCGCCATCAACAACTGCGCCGCCCTTCTACATGCCGGGGGTACGTTGCTCTTGGCCGACCTTTGTACCCATCAGCAGACCTGGGCACGCAAGGCCTGTGGTGACCGCTGGCTCGGCTTCGAGCCAGCCGACCTTCTTGCCTGGGCGACCAGTGCTGGACTGGTCGCGCAAAGCACTAGTTTTGCTGCGATGAAAAACGGCTTTCAGGTTCAGGTACACACCTTTACTCATTCTAAACTTACAGCGCCGAACCGCGCTGTGAAGTGATCATTCACCAACCAGCGCGAGACTAAGGAGACCTCATGCCCGACTACAAGGTTGCAAACATTGACCAGGCCAATTTTGGCCGGATGGAAATACAGCTTGCAGAAGCGGAAATGCCAGCGCTCATGGCGCTACGCGGCAAATACGCAGGCGAGCAACCGCTTTCTGGTGCAAAGATACTCGGCTGTATCCACATGACGATCCAGACTGCCGTCCTCATTGAGACCCTTGTGGCGCTTGGTGCGGAAGTGCGGTGGTCATCGTGCAATATCTTCTCGACCCAGGACCATGCAGCCGCTGCCATCGCAGCCCAGGGGATTCCTGTCTTCGCTTGGAAAGGCGAAACGGAGGAAGAGTTCGACTGGTGTATCGAGCAGACCATTCTCAAGGACGGCAAGCCCTGGGATGCCAACATGATCCTTGACGATGGTGGTGATCTCACGTTGATGGTTCATGAGCGCTTCCCAGACATGCTGGATAAGATCCACGGGATCACCGAGGAAACCACCACCGGCGTGCATCGTCTGAACGAGATGTTGGACAGCGGGGAACTAAAGGTCCCTGCCATTAATGTCAACGACTCCGTCACTAAGTCAAAGAACGACAATCGTTATGGTTGCCGCCACAGCCTCAACGACGCAGTCAAGCGATCCACCGACATGCTCATGGCGGGGAAGAAGGCGCTGGTCATCGGCTACGGCGATGTGGGTAAAGGTTCGGCCCAGTCCCTGCGTCAGGAAGGCATGATCGTGAGGGTTGTTGAGGTTGACCCCATCTGCGCGATGCAGGCCTGCATGGACGGTTATGAAGTGGTCTCACCCTACAAAGGCGGCGCAAACACGGGCAACCTCGAGGATGTAGACGACCTGGTCATGGGTACTAGCGACCTGCTCGTGACCTGTACCGGCAACGTACACGTCTGTGACCGCAATCTGCTGCAGCGCATCAAGCGAGGTGCGGTTGTCTGCAACATTGGCCACTTCGATACCGAGATTGATACCGCCTATATGCGCGACAACTGGCGCTGGGAAGAGGTCAAGGAGCAAGTCCACAAAATCTACCGTTCAGACGACCCCATGGACTATGTCCTGCTCCTGTCCGAGGGCCGCTTGGTGAATCTTGGCAACGCAACGGGCCACCCATCACGCATCATGGATGGATCGTTCTCAAACCAGGTGCTAGCACAGATACACCTCTACGAAGCGAAGTGGGCTGACAACTACCCTGATCAGCGTGCGCCCATTTCGGTGGATGTGCTGCCAAAATCACTCGATGAAGAAGTAGCGCGACTGATGGTGCAGGGCTTCGGCGGGATGCTGACCAGCATCACCAATGAACAGGCAAAGTACATCAACGTACCCGTTGACGGTCCGTTCAAACCGGATAGCTACAAGTACTGATGTGAATAGGATGATCGCGGGAAGGCTTCCACCGGCCTTTCCCGGTACTTGGTCGCCTACTCAGCGTAACCAGAGACGAAAATCAAAGTGCAACAGGAACTTGCAGACTGCCTCGACCTGCTCGATCTCGAGCCCATCGAAACCAATCTGTTCAGAGGAGTCTCAACGCCGGCCGGATGGCGGCGTGTCTATGGAGGCCAGGTGCTGGCACAGGCGTCGATCGAATTCGCGATGGCAAGAGCTTCACTATCCGGCGCGTGGTGGCAATCCAGCGCGGTGCAGCCATCTTCAGCATGACGGTGTCGTTCCATGTGGACGAATCCGGGCTTACCCACAGTGTTCCGATGCCAGCGGTGCCTGGGCCGGATGACGTACCGCCTCAACCTCGCCATGCTCATCAGCCNCTTGAATTTGAAAAGCGCTCGCAGCCGATTGAGATGCGTTTCGTCGAACCGTATGGCGAACATAATCCCAAACAAACCCGCACCAGCCATGCAGCACGTCTGGATCCGCACGGTTGACGCAATGCCCGAACCTGATCTGCTGCATCGCTGTATGCTTGCCTACGCGTCCGACATGACCCTGCTAGACACGAGCTACCAACCGCATGGGATCGGCTGGCGCGATCAAGGCCTTCATGTCGCTAGTCTCGGTGGTTCCACAGTCCGGTCCGGACCGATGAGTGGCTTCTGTATGCCCAGGACAGCCCAAATTCGGGTGGCGCCCGAGGTTTTTCCCGCGGTGCCTTCTTCACCCAAGACGGCGAACTGGTAGCCTCAGTGGCACAGGAAGGATTGATCCGCCTGCACAACTGACCTACCAACACCACCAATAAAAGGCAGCACCGTTGACCTATCAACACCGCCGCGAAACGCGAAGAAGCGCCGGAAAAATGACCCAATAACCCCCGCTGATGGGGTCGAATTGCGGTCAGATCGTGTGCTGTACATCACCCGACGGCGCCCCGATAATGGGCCGCTTTCTCACAGACTAAAGGCGCGCAGAAGCGCTCAGGACCAACGGTCCATCCCATCCCCAGGAGACACTGTGTCGATCAAGAACGAATCCAAACTCGAGTCAGTCGAGGCCATTCAGCAGAATTTCGAAGATCTGCACTATATCTGCAGCCAGCAGATCGCGACGGCAGTGTTTCTAGCTTATCATCTAGGCAAGCCCATCCTCATTGAAGGACCTCCAGGCGTTGGCAAGACCGAGCTGGCAAAGACTACCGCTGACATGCTTGATCTCGAGTGCATCCGCCTGCAGTGTTATGAAGGCCTCGATGAGTCGAAGGCCATCTACGAGTGGAAATACGGCAAGCAGCTGCTCTATACCCAGGTTCTGAAGGAGACCCTCAACGAAATTCTGGACGGCGCTAGAGGCCTGACCGAGTCGGTTAACAAACTGCACGAGTTTGGCGACATCTTCTTCTCTAACGAGTTCCTTGAGCCGCGCCCGTTACTCAAAGCGCTGCGCGAAGAACAGGGCTGTGTGCTGCTCATTGATGAGGTGGACAAGTCGGACCACGAGTTCGAGTCACTGTTGCTAGAAATGCTCTCGGACTTCCAGTTGTCGATTCCGGAAATTGGTACGATCCAGGCCCACCCCGACCGCAAGCCGCTGGTATTCCTTACCAGTAACAACACCCGGGAAATCAGTGATGCCCTGAAGCGGCGCTGCCTGCATCTGTACATCCCGTTCCCCGATGCCGAGCTTGAGCGTCAGATCATCCAAGCTCGTGTGCCGGAGATTCCGCCGAAGCTGCGTAACCAGCTCGTAGCCTTCATCCAGGAATTGCGGGACATGGATCTGAAGAAGGTACCTGCAATCAGCGAAACCATCGACTGGGCACGCACGCTCATCCTGCTCCACAGCGAATCGCTGGACGCAGACCTCGTGCGCCAGACGCTGAATGTCATCCTAAAGTTTCAAGAAGACATTGAGTCGGTCGACGCGGAAATCCAGACTGTGACCAACAAGGCGGTCAAAGAAGGACAGACCACCTGATGGATCGCACGCTCGTCGATTTCGTTAAGGCGCTGCGCACCGCAGAGGTTAAGGTGTCGCCTGCCGAAACCCTCGACGCCATGCAAGCGATGGATATTGTCGGCTACACCGACCGTCGCTTTCTGAAGGACTCACTGTCGATTGTGCTGTCAAAGAACCCTGAAGAGAAAGAAGCGTTCGACACCTGTTTTGATCGCTTTTTNACCTTCGACAAGTTCTCCGAAGGTGGCGGCGAAGAGGGTGACAGCTGGGACAGCGAGCAGAGCTCCGAAAACGACGGCGAGTTTGATCCCTCGGGCGAACGCTCCAGCGAAGGCGGCCGCGGACAAGGCCAGGGCATGGGCGGCGGCGCCGGCGGCGAGGCTGAAGACTCAGAAGGTGGGCCCAGCGAGTCCACGCTGACACCAGAGTCCGAGCTTGGGCAGATGCTCATGCGTGGCGACAAGACCGAAATCATGATCGCTATTGCNGAGGCNGGCCGCGAGGTTGAGGTCAATCAGATTGTNGTGTTCACCCAGAAGGGTCTTTACACACGCAAGATNATGGACGCCATGGGGATGAAAGGCCTCAACGACGAGATTAGCGAACTGCGAGCCCATGGCGGCGTCCCCCAACGTCGACTGTCTAACGCACTGAAGAACTACCGCGACCGCCTTCGCGAGACCGTTCGAGACTACGTCGAGCGGCAGTTCTTCCTCCACGCAGATGAGAAAGGGAAGCAGCTCCGCGAGGAATTGCTGAAAAAGGTNAAACTCTCCAACGTTGAGAAACGCAACTTCAAGGACGTACACGAAGTTGTGATGAAGATGGCCAAGAAACTCATCTCCATTCACTCCAANNGGCGCAAAACTTTCAAACGCGGTCAACTNGATGTGCGCAAGACACTGCGCAACAACATGCAGTATGACGGCGCACTCTTNGACATCCACTGGAAGGCGCAGAAAGTAGACCGACCCAAGGTCATGTGCATTGTGGACGTCAGCGGTTCCGTGAGCAATTACTCTCGTTTCCTGCTGATGTTTCTCTACAGTCTCGCAGAGGTCCTGCCCAAAGTACGCGCGTTTGCCTTCTCATCGGATCTGGGTGAAGTCACTCGTCTGTTTGAACAATCTGATCTCGAGACTGCCATTGCCAAGACGATGCGCGATTACGGCAACGGCTCGACCGACTACGGCCAGATGCTGGACGACTTCAAGAACCACTGCATGAATGACGTCAACAACAAGACCACAATCATCATTCTCGGTGACGCCCGTAACAACTACGGCGACCCNAAATCTGATGTGCTCCGGGAAATGTACGACAAGGCCAAGCGGGTTATCTGGCTGAATCCGGAGCCGAAGATGAGCTGGACAGTGGGTGATGCAGAGATGAAGAAATACGCCCCGTGCTGCCATCAAGTGGAAGTCTGCAACTCGCTGCTACACCTCGAACGCGTCGTCGGAAACCTCCTCCGAGCGGCCAGCTAGTCCTCCNGAATNNAGCCACCNGCCAAGGCTGAACGGAGCCCTGTTCGAANNATTGCGGGGACTTCCCTTGTACGACAACGCGAGTCGAATGCGCGCTAACCCTGACCCGTGCNATCGGTAGACAAACCCCGCAACAAAATCATTGAAAAAATTACAAGTCAGCAGAGATAAAGGAGTTGCTGTCGCGAGTGCTAGACTGCCGCCGCACAATTCGNCTGGATGGCCGCATTGCACGATTCANTGCTGATCCCTCTACGCCATCGCACTAGGCTCTAAATGATTCCCCCCAGCGCCTCGTGCATAGGGGCCTACAAGAGATTTTGGAACGCATTCCGAGATAGCCCCAAGAGCTCTACCCGCGATGGACGGGCTACATTTCGACAATCGATATCAATTTTCATTATGTTCCTGACGGCTGTCTTCCCACCCGTCTGGGCAGACTCGAACGCGGTCGACTTCGAAAATCAAGTCATTACAATCGCGCTCACCCAGGAGCCACCTCAGCTCAACGGCATGAAGGCAACCGATACGGTCAGCTTCTTCGTGCTGGGTCACGTCACTGAAGGCCTTGTACGCTACGACCAGCGCGGGCAGATTATGCCGGCGGTCGCCGAGAGTTGGGATATTCGCGAAGACGGCGCCACCTTCCACCTACGCAAGGATGCACTCTGGAGTGACGGCAAACCCGTACGTGCACAAGACTTTGTATTTGCCTGGCGCAACGTCCTGGACCCAGCAACCGCCTCTGAGTATGCGTTTATCCTCTATCCGTTGAAGAACGCGGAGGCCATCAATCGAGGCCAGCAGCCAACCACCGCGCTGGGTGTCGAGGCGCTCGATGATCAGACCCTGGAGATCGAGTTCGAGTCCTCGACCGGCTACTTCGACAAACTGTTGGCGTTTATCACCTACTACCCTGCCCGGGAGGACTTTGTACGAGCCAAAGGCGAGCGTTATGCCGCAGACGCGGCTGATCTGCTCTACAACGGCCCCTTTGTTATGACGGAGTGGAAACACAGTGCGTCGCTGAAAATGGTTAAAAACGAGCGCTACTGGAATCGGGAAGCCATACACCTGAATGAGATCCACGCGGATTACATCACCGCCGACACCCGCTCGCGGCTAAATCTTTTCATTGATAACAAGATTGTGCACACCCGCCTCAACGGCGAGACCTATAAAGACGCGCTCACCCAACGCCTGAAGATCCGGCGCTTTGNCACAGGCTCACTNCTCTTCCTGGAATACAACCACCGTCCCGAGCGAGTCACGAGCAATCTGGCCCTCAGAAAAGCCGTGCAGCACATCTATGACCCAGTCGAACTGGTAGATAAGGTGCTCGCAACGCCCGGCAACCTGCCAGGCGTCAGCCTGTTCCCAGCCTGGTTGAACGGTATTGAGGGCAAATTCAGGGACGAGTACCCCGCTCGCAAAGCTGAGCTCAATCAAGCCATAGCACGGCAGCTCATCGAGCAGGCTAAACACGAATTGGGTGTGGAAGAAATCCCGGCGCTTTCTCTGGTCGTAAGTGACAGCCCTACCGCGATCAAACAGGCCGAGTACGTTCAGCAAGTTTTCAAATCCCGCCTTGGAATCGATATAAGGATTGACATTCAGACCTTCAAACAGCGCCTCGCAAAAATGAGCGCTGGTGACTTCGACATCGTCAGCGCCGGTTGGGGTCCAGACTTCGATGACGTCATGACCTTTGGCGACCTTTTTGCAAGCTGGAATCTGAACAATAGGGGTCGGTATGCTAGCCCGGAGTACGACAAATGGGTGCGTGTCGCGCAGAACAGCACCGTGCCCAAGGTCCGGATGGACGCCATGGCTGAANTCCAGCGCATTGTNTTCGAGGATGTGGTCNTTCAACCGCAATACGAGCAGGGCGTCATCTACTTGATGCACAACAAGGTGCGNGGCGTTGTCCGCCGNGTCACAGGCTCCGACCCAGATTACACGTNNGCGCGAGTGATTCGATGACGGAGCCCGGNGGCTCCANCCCGCGCCTCGTGTCTGCGCNAGGANCCTGANCACACAATGTTTGCCTACACTGCCAAGCGCCTCCTGCAAGGCATCATCACCGTCTGGTTTATTGCCACGGCGACCTTCATTGCGATGCATGCGGTTCCGGGCGACNCGCTATTGAAAGACAAGGCTGTATCGGAAGAGGTCCGCCGCAACCTCGAGGCGAGATACGGTCTAGACCGGCCCGTAACAGAACAGTACGTGCTTTACATGACCAACATGTTCTGGCACGGCGACTTTGGGATCTCCTTCACGCAGCAGAACCGGCGGGTCAACGACATCATTCGGGACCATTTTCCAGTGTCCGCGTTGCTTGGNATCATGGCAGTGCTGATAGCCGCNGCCGGCGGCGTTCTGTGGGGCGCACTTACCGCGATCTACCGCAACCGACTGCCCGACATNATNATCATGTTCATCGTCATCCTCGGTATATCGGTGCCTAGCTTCGTGTTTGCTGCACTNGGCCAACTGCTCCTCGTAAACATCAACAGCTTCTTTGGTTCATCCGTGATTCCTGTCGCAGGGTGGGGCACGTTNGGCCATATGCTCATGCCCTCGCTGGTTCTCGGTCTGGGAACCATGGCACTGCTCACGAGACTCATGCGTTCATCCATGCTCGAGGTGGTCAATGAAGACTACATCCGNACCGCTCGAGCAAAAGGGCTNNCCACAGGCCGAATCTTCTACAAACACCAACTGCGCAACGCGATCCTGCCTGTAATCACNGTGCTGGGACCGCAAATCGCCGCCATCACTACNGGGGGGTTTGTAGTNGAGCTGGTGTTTGCCATCCCTGGGCTTGGACGCTATTTCGTACAAGCGGTCCAGCANCTCGACTACACAGTCATCATGGGCACTACCGTNTTCTACGGCGCCTTNCTGGTCTTCATGGTCATNNTTGTAGACATCATCTACGGCTTTGTTGACCCCCGAGTGAGGATCGCCTGAAATGGCCCTGTACACCCCGGGTCCGGGCGACTTCGAACCCACGACCGCGGACGTCCAGGCGGAGTCACTTTCAAGGCCCTCGCTGTCCTACTGGCAGGATGCGTGGCAGCGTTTGAAACGAAATCCCCGTGCGCTCTTCTCGCTTTACATAATCATCGCCCTGGCTATGTTCACGCTGGTGGGTCCGCTAGTCTGGACTGTGGACCCCGCGTTGCAGGATCTCAACCAGATCTCACAGGCACCCGCATGGCCAAAACAGGCAACGCTGGTGGGTAAACGCGAGCGCTGGCCGGGAATCGTACGTGAAGACTTACCGGTCGAGGCGGACGACTACGTCGAGGACATTCCCGCTCCGGCCGAACTGCGCACAGCGGACGCACCCACCACGCAACGGGTACGGCTGGTCTGGGAACCCGTCGTTGGCGCAGCCGGCTACAACATCTACCGCAATCAACGCGAACCGGAGTCGATTAATGATCTGGGCTTGCCCCTCGGCAGCAATGGGGCCAACGAGGTGGGATACGAAGACCGCCTGAACCTCTCTCCAACCGCCTACTACTACTCCGTCGTTGCAACTGACGGTGTCGACGAGAGTTTCAACTACACCGTCCTGAAGGTCATACCAGGACTAGTCATCGCCCGAGACGAGGCCCTGGAGCGTGGCCTGATTGGCGAATACACCTTGGTAGGAGACACGATCAGCCTCGAATTTCACCCCTTTGGTACGGACTACCTCGGCCGGGACATGCTCGCCCGGCTTATGCAGGGCGCACGGGTGTCACTGTTCATTGGCATCGTCGCGCCGATGCTCTACGTCGCGTTTGGCATTCTCTATGGTGGTTTCGCCGGCTATCTGGGCGGACACCTGGATGCAATCCTAATGCGATTCGCGGATTTCGTCGTTGCGCTGCCATTCTTGCTTTTCATGATCATCTTTAAGGTTGCGTTTGGCATCGGACCCGGCGAGTCAGGCATCCTGCCCATGTTGATCGCACTAGTGCTCCTCGGCTGGCCTGCTACTGCACGCCTGGTCCGTGGCCAGGTGCTGCAGATTCGTGAACAGAGCTATATCGATGCGGCCCGCCTGCTCGGCGCGAAAAATCACTACCTGATCATCCGCCATATCATCCCCAACACGATGGGTGTCATCCTCGTAACGCTCACGTTTGCCGTGCCTTCGGCCATCTTCACCGAAGCATTTCTGTCTTTTATCGGCATGGGGGTCGCGCCCCCAACTCCGTCCTGGGGATCGATGTGCAACGAAGGTGTGAAAACCATGCTGAGCCACCCTCATGAACTGATCTTCCCAGCCGCGTTCATCAGCATCACGGTACTGGCTTTCAATCTTTTGGGTGACGGCCTGACCGAGGCGCTTGATTCGCGGCTGCGGGCGCGAGACTGATTATGAGCACTACACCCACAGCAGAAGAGCCGCTCCTGGTCGTGCAGGACCTACACGTCGAGTTCAGCACCTATGGAGGCATTGTTCAGGCAGTACGTGGCGTCGATTTCAGTGTCGCACGCGGCAAGACACTCGCGATTGTCGGCGAATCCGGTTGCGGCAAGTCAGTTACGGTCCAGTCGATCATGGGCCTAATTCCAACCCCGCCGGGACGCATCACCTCGGGGTCGGCCCGGCTGGGCGGAGTGGAACTGCTCGGCTTGCCTTCAGCAGAGGCCAACATGTATCGCGGCGTCGAACTGGGCATGATCTTTCAGGATCCAATGACTTCGCTTAACCCGACCATGACGATTGGCAATCAGATTGCCGAGACCCTGATGGTGCACCGGGGCCATAGCCATGCGGCAGCGCTGAAGGCGGCCGAGATACTCCTGGATAAGACCAAGATCCCGGAGGCGAAACGCCGCGCACGTCAGTTTCCGTTCGAGTTCTCAGGCGGCATGCTTCAACGCGCGATGATCGCGCAGAGTCTGGCCTGTAGTCCGTCGATCCTGATCGCCGACGAACCCACCACTGCGCTCGATGTAACAATACAGGCGCAGGTTCTCGAACTCATGCGAGAGCTGCAGCAGGACGATGGCATGTCCATCATTCTGATCACGCACGACCTCGCAGTTGTGGCCCGCATGGCGAATTCCGTAGCGGTCATGTATGCAGGACAAGTCGTCGAGTCGGGCACAGTGGACGACATTTTCTATAACTCTGCGCATCCCTACACGCTCGGCCTAAAGGAAGCGATGCCTTCTAATCGGGCCGACCGCAACAAGAAGCTACGGCCAATCCTCGGGAGTCCCCCGGACCTGTTCGATCCACCGCCGGGCTGTGGGTACTTTGCGCGGTGCCCCAACGCTATGCGGCTTTGTCGTCGCGAGAGCCCTCCGCAATATTTGCTCGAGGGTGCAGGGCATGAAGCGCGGTGCTGGCTGCACCACCCAGACGCGCCCGCAGACGCGGCAAAACCGGGCAGCAAGAGTTAATGCTTATGACCAAGACATACGCTGAAAGCTTTGACCCGAAATGCAGGCTGACGGCGCTTCACCCGGAGCAAGCGCTGACGGCTCTTATCGCAGGCTCAGGCTGATGGCTTTCATCGAAACAGCCGGGCTGACCAAGCTTTTCGACCTTGGCGCAGGCCAGATGCTGCACGCAGTAGACGGGGTGAGTCTGACTATTGAGGAAAACGAAATCCTCGGCCTCGTGGGTGAAAGCGGTTCGGGGAAATCCACATTTGGTAAAACGCTGATTGGACTCCATCCGCGTAGCGGCGGTACGGCAAATTATGCAGGGGAGGCACTACCAGAGAGGTTCGGCCCAGGTGACCATCTGCGCTACGCGCGCGAGATGCAGATGATCTTCCAGGATCCCTATTCCTCGCTAAATCCGCGCATGACCGTGCTGGACATTGTGGGCGAGGGCCTTGCTCTTCGTGGTGGTTCTACACGCACGCAAATCCGGGACGCCGTCGCTCACTGGCTGACTCGCGTGGGGCTACACCCCGATCACATTTCCCGATACCCTCATGAGTTTTCAGGCGGCCAGCGCCAACGCATTGGCATCGCCCGGGCGATGGTAATCGCACCCAGATTTGTTGTTTGCGACGAGCCCATCTCAGCCCTCGACGTGTCGGTGCAGGCACAGGTCGTCAACCTGCTGAACGAACTCAAAACCTCCCTAGGTCTAACGCTGCTCTTCATCGCACACGACCTGTCGATGGTCCGCTACGTGGCGAACCGGATGGCAGTGATGTACCTTGGCAAGGTTGTCGAACTTGGACCATCGAACGCGGTCTTCTTCGAACCACAACATCCGTACACACGTTTGCTCATCGAGTCGAACCCTGAACCCGATCCTGCGCTCGAACGCTCCCGGGATCACATCCCCATCAAGGGTGAAATCACCTCGCCGGTGAATCCAGGTCCCGGCTGCCGATTCGCCGACCGCTGCGCGCATCGTACCCTGGAGTGCGACACGTTTAGTCCCAAACCGGTTGAGGTGCAACCAGGGCACATTGTAAGTTGCCACCTCTACAACTGAGACCATCGACAGAAGCGCTGGCTGCGCTTGGCCAACCGCAGCCCTTCCGGTCTGCGCAGCATTGTACGCTTTGACCGCGGCCTCGCCTGACCCGTCGACCTC
>PAWP01000012.1 GCA_002714125.1 Gammaproteobacteria bacterium | reverse complement strand
CGAGCGGCGTGCGGCTGAGTTGTGGCCGCCAGGGGGCGGTTCCGCAAAAGCGCTCATAGTACCCTTATCAAACCGCGCGTCATCGGTTGCAAGCTCAAACACCCCGCTCGCCCTCCTCCCGGCTTTAGCAAGTTGTGCCCCAAAAAAAATCGGTCAGTCCGTTTGGGGTTTTCCACCGCAAACGTCAACTCTTTAAGCACATTTCTCCTCCGGACGCCGGGTGCAGGACACGGGTCGGGTTACAATACAAACTATGGATTCTCTTACCATCACTCGCCCCGACGATTGGCACATCCATCTGCGGGACGGGACNGAGTTGCAGCATACAGTCGCGGACGCCGCGCGGTATTTTGGCCGCGCTATAGTCATGCCAAATCTGANGCCNCCCGTGCTGACCGCCGCGGACGCACGTGNCTACNACGAGCGNATCGTTGAACATGTCCCGGAGGGGCGCCCCTTCAGGCCGCTGATGACGCTATACCTNACTGATGCNACAACCCCNNCNATGATTCGCGATGCGGCCGAGTCACCCTTTGTCNCAGCCTGCAANCTCTACCCCGCAGGCGCCACNACAAANTCCGATGCAGGGGTTGGNGACNTGGCNGCACTGGACCCGGTGTTTGAGGCAATGCAGACGNATNATGTGCCGCTCTGCCTTCATGGTGAGGTGACGGACNCNTCNGTCGANGTNTTTGACCGTGANGCNGTGTTTATCGACACCTTCCTCACGGACATGGTCGAGCGCTTCCCAAAGCTGCGGGTCATCTTCGAACACATCACAACTCGCGAAGCGGTGGATTTTGTAGCGGGCGCACGCGAAGGGGTCGCCGCCACCATTACCGCTCACCATCTGCTCTACAATCGCAACGATATGCTCGCGGGCAGCATGCGGCCTCTCTTCTACTGCCTACCCATCCTGAAGCGCAACACGCATCAGGCCGCGCTCGTGGCCGCCGCGGTTGCAGGCAACCCGAAGTTCTTTCTTGGCACCGACTCGGCGCCCCACCCGCAGCATGCCAAGCAGCGCATTCTGGGATGTGCTGCGGGCTCCTATACCGCACACGCGGCCATCGAACTGTATGCAGCCGTGTTTGACGCTGAACAGNAACTTGATGCNCTCGAAGGCTTCGCNAGTNAATTCGGGCCAGGCTTCTACGGNCTGGATGCCAACACCGACACCNTCACNCTGGAGCGTANATCCTGGCAGATCCNGGAGTCGCTTCCGCTTNCCGATGAGCCTCTGATACCCATTGCGGCGGGAGAAACCCTTGCCTGGCAGGTGACGGATGCCTGAAGGAATCAAGCTGCCAATTGCGCGCCGCTTTCGTGGCTACCTGCCTGTTGTGGTGGACCTCGAGACCGGCGGCTTCAACAAGGACACGGACGCACTGCTTGAATTTGCGGCAGTCATCACCGAGATGGATCGCAACGGCTTCCTGCGTCTGGGTGAGCGGTTTTTCTTCAACGTTGAACCGTTTGAGGGCTCCAACATCGAACCCGCGTCGCTTGAACTGACCGGCATCGATCCCTGGTCCCCCTTGCGCCTGGCGGTCCCTGAAAAGGAGGCGGTTGCCGACGTCTTCCGAGGGATCCGCAAACGCATCCGCGATACCGGATGCACCCGCGCAGTGATGGTTGCACACAATGCTTCGTTTGATCTNGGTTTCGTCAACCAGGCGGCNGAGCGATGCAACCTGAAACGCAATCCGTTCCATCCGTTTTCGAGTTTCGACACCGCGACCCTCTGCGGGCTTGCGTTCGGTCAGACCGTATTGGCCCGGGCCTGTGATGCCGCCGGCCTGGGTTTTGACCCCGCCGATGCGCACTCTGCACAGTACGACTGCGAGAAGACCGCGGAGCTGTTCTGCCACATTGTCAATCGCTGGAAAGCGCTGGGCGGCTACCTAACACCGGAGTCGGATTCCGGCTACAACTGAGTAGCGCGAGCGTGCAGCTGTCTGACGTCATAGCGGCGCAGGATCGTCATCNCCAATTGCGCAGAATGCTCATCCCATAACGAGAAAACCCGCGCCAAGGCGCGGGTTTCCGGACAATGCCACCGATAAGGGTGTCGACCTCAATCAGCCGTCGAGGTTGTCAAGCGCCTTCTGAAAGCGATTGGCGTGGGAGCGCTCAGCCTTGGCCAGCGTTTCCATCCAGTCGGAAATCTCGTCAAAGCCCTCGTCACGAGCGGTCTTGGCCATACCCGGNTACATATCGGTGTACTCGTGGGTCTCGCCCGCGATCGCAGCCTTGAGNTTNTCAGAAGTGCCGCCTATAGGCAGNCCNGTTGCAGGATCGCCCGACTCCTCGAGGTACTCGAGGTGACCGTGAGCGTGGCCGGTTTCACCTTCCGCGGTTGAGCGGAACACAGCCGAAACGTCGTTGTAGCCTTCAACGTCAGCCTTTGCCGCGAAGTAAAGATAGCGACGATTAGCCTGGCTTTCGCCTGCGAATGCGTCTTTGAGGTTCTGCTCAGTCTTACTGCCTTTTAATGCCATGTCACACTCCCCTGCAACAAAGTTGAACGACGGCCCCGAGTGGAGCGCTGTAAATTATACCCATGCCTATTCCCACCATCGACTTCGGGGTACAGGCTTTTTGCTTTATTCCGTGGAGTCAGCAATCGCCTCATCCACCATCGGTCCGAGTTCGCCGGACTGGTACATCTCTGTAATGATGTCGCAGCCGCCGACCAGTTCACCCTTGATGAACAACTGAGGAAAGGTTGGCCACTCGGAGTACTGCGGCAGATTCGCGCGGATCTCCGGATTCGCAAGAATGTCGATGTAGGCAAACTTCTTGCCGTAGCTCATCAGAATCTTGGAGGCCTGGGCAGAGAAACCGCACTGAGGCGCGTCTGGCGAGCCCTTCATATAAATGAGGATGGGGTTGCTCTCAACCTGGCCCTTGATCGTTTCGATGATTTCCACGTCTCACCTCGTACTGTGTCTGTCTGGGGCTGCAAAACACGCAGCTTTAGACGCCGCATCTTACCCGCTTTTGACTTGCTTTTGGCCGNCATCGCAGCCAGATNCGGAATTATCCNGTTCTCCATACCCGCCACCGCCAGGCGTCTCGATCCGCAGGCGCTGACCCCGATCCGCACGAAACGCAACCTTGGCGGGAAGCCGCACACCGTCCAGCAGATTCTCCCCGGCCGCACCCGCTTTGCCGCCGGCAAGCCCCCAGGGCGAGGAGGTCCGGCGTTCCGTCAGCAGCGTAACCTCGGCGGGCGCGAGAAATTCAAACTCACGCACAATGCCGTCGCCGCCCAACTGCGCCCCTGCTCCGCCCGAGCCCCGGCGCAGTGCGTATTCAACCACGCGGAGTGGATAGTGCATCTCCAGGCTCTCGACCGGCGTGTTGAGCGTATTAGTCATGTGCGACTGCACTGCAGAGGCGCCCGCGGCCTCCGGGTGCGCACCCGCTCCTCCGCCAATTGTCTCGTAATAGTCCCAGGGCTGGTTGATCCCGTGTTTACCCATCGCAACATTGTTCATGGTGCCCTGACTGGCGGCCGGGATCTGTCCAGGCAGCGCGGCGCTCAGCGCCCCTAGCACGACGTCAACAAGACGCATGGATGTCTCTACATTACCGGCCGCAACCGCTGCCGGGCGGAGCGCGCCTACAATCGAACCCGGCCGGGTCTGCAGCGTCACTGCGCGGAAGGTACCCGCACAGGCTGGCGTGGCATCCGGCAGAAGACAGCGAAAGGCGTAGAACACCGCGGCGGCCGCTACCGCCGGCGGGCAATTGGTGTTCCCCGGAACCTGATTATCACAATCCGTCAGGTCGACAGTGATCCCATCCGCGGACACCACCACCGCACAGGCGATCCGTATGTCGCGGGTGCCAGCACCGTCGTCGTCAAGGACATCTTCGAATCTGAATTCGCCTTTTGGCATGTCCGCCAGCGCCGCCCGCGCAAGGCGCTCGGCGTAGGCATTGGTTTCCGCGACCGAAGCTTCGAATGCCTTTGCACCGATTCGCATAACAAGCACGGCAAGACGCTGCGCACCACGCAGGTTGGCGCTGATCTGGGCGGCAAAGTCACCACCCCCTCCCGATGCCGACAGGGCATCCAAAGCACCCAGCGAATCCCGGACCGGTTCGCCTGCTGCAAAAAGCAGCGTGGGCGGAATAATCATGCCCTCGTCTTCAAGTTGTCTTGAGAGGGGCATCGACCCCGGACTGTCCGCGCCTATGTTGGCGTGGTGCGCGCGGTTTGCGACAAACCCGATCAGATCTCCTGCGACGAACACGGGTGAGATGACGGTAACATCCGGCAAATGGGTGCCCCCAAGAAACGGGTCATTGACCGCTAGCACGTCACCTTTACGCCAGTCCCTCGTCGCCACGATGTCTGCCATCGCAAACGCCATACTCCCCAGATGTACCGGGATATGCGCCGCCTGCGCAACAAGCTCTCCTGCGGGGTCAAAGAGAGCGCACGAGAAGTCCAGTCGATCCTTGATGTTCGGAGAAAACGCCGCCTGGCGCAGCACGAGTCCCATCTCATCACAGATAGCCCTGACGCGACTGACAAAGACGCCAAGATCAATAGGCGAGAAATTCATTGGCGCTTACTTCCCCTTTTCGCTTTGATCCGTGNAGATCACCAACCTATAGGAACGTCTGCCNCCGCACCGTGTATTTGATGCAGTCGGCTTCTGGGCTATTATCGCTCGCCTCGCAGGCGTCAGGTGCGCCGTGAGGCCGCAGACATGCGCGCAGTTCCCTTCCCCGTTTCAACTTATGTGCAGGTGCACCGCTATGTCCAATCCGATCATGAACACGTATGGCTCACCCAACGTCAGCTTCGTCAAAGGCGAAGGCGCATGGCTCACGGACGAAGACGGCAACAGGTATCTTGACGCANTGGCCGGTATCGCCGTCGTCGCGCTCGGTCACGCCCACCCCGGCGTTGCCGAGACGGTTAGCCGGCAGGCACGGGAACTGATCCACACATCCAATCTCTACGGCATCCCGAATCAACGCAAGCTGGCGGAGACGCTGACTTCGATCGCCGGCATGAATAACGCATTTTTTGCCAACTCGGGCGCCGAGGCGAACGAGGCAGCGATCAAGATCACTCGGCTTTATGGGCGCAACAAGGGTATCTCGAACCCCGCACTTATCGTAATGGACGCGTCATTCCACGGCAGAACGCTGGCAACCCTGACCGCAACCGGCTCGCNCAAGGTCCATGCAGGCTTCGAACCGCTCGTCGAAGGGTTTGTGCGTGCACCGTTTAATGACATTCCCTCCGTCAGGACTATCGCGGCGAACAACCCGAATATNGCCGGGATTCTGGTCGAACCCNTACTGGGTGAAGGCGGCGTTCACATCCCTGACGACAACTACCTGTCGGAGTTGCGCGCCATCTGTGATGAAAAAGACTGGCTCCTGGTGCTGGACGAGGTTCAGACCGGGAACGGACGGACCGGAACCTACTTTGCCTACCAGCAGACAGACGTTATGCCGGACGTTGTGACAACGGCCAAAGGTCTTGGTAACGGCATGCCCATCGGGGTCTGCATGGCGCGGGGCAAAGCCGCCGAGGTGTTTGGTCCCGGCAACCATGGCTCAACGTTTGGCGGCAACCCGCTTGCAACTGCGGTTGCGCAGACCGTTGTTGACACCATCGTCAGCGAGAAGCTTGACGCACGGGCCGCGGAGCTCGGTGAACGTATGTGCGAACACCTTCGCAAACGGCTTTCCGGGGTCAACTGTGTCAAGGACATCCGGGGAAAAGGTCTAATGATNGGTGTCGAACTCGACGCACCGTGCCCAGACTTTGTTGCCCANGCACAGGCGAAGGGTGTTCTGTTGAACGTGACGGCAGACTCAGTTATCCGACTGCTGCCGCCGCTCGTTCTCAGTGACGATGAAGCAGATCAGATCTGCGACGTGGTAGCCGACCTCGTCGAAGCAATCTGATCGGCCACCTTGCCAAAGCCAACGGCTAGGCATCGGTACCGGGCTAGTTATCGCCTGCTTTACTAAAAAGTTCAGTATGAGCGTCTTGACACCTGTGCCGTACCCCTGAACAAAGTCCATGCCGATCTCACGCGAGATCTCCAGAATCTCGTCGTCCTCCACATCCTCCGCAATCGTATTCTTACCTAAGAAGTGCTGGGTCTCGTTGATGGACATACCCACCGCATAGTCGTTGGTATTGATGTCTTTGACACTATGAAGCCATCGCAAACACCGCCCAACAAACCAGCATGTGCACGACGACACTGACGCCAAGGGCAAGGATCCTCTCGGCACGTGAGCGCTGTTGCGCGAGAATGTATTCCATTATTGGAATCCAACGCTCATGAATAGCGCGCGACCAAGGTGGAAGCGCACCTACNGGCGCGTNTTTTGCCACTCCTTCTGGAAGCCGTATGCATCCAATAAAAGGCAAACATAGGGTCCTTGTAAGAGTGACCTAGCTGCGAGTAATTGCACTTCGCCGGTTCGCAAACCCATGCCTACAGTGCCCCGTCACTCCTGATTCTCGCAACCGCACGCTGCCAGCCAGCATAAAGTGCATCACTAGTGGCAGAAGGCATTGCTGGCGCAACGTTGCGATCGCGGCTCCACTTCGCNGCCAAAGCCTCTGTGGACTCAAAGAGTCCAACCTGAAGTCCGGCAAGAAAGCACGCACCCAGGGCTGTCGATTCTGCAAAGGCCGGCCGCTCCACGCGCATTTGCAGCGCATCGGCAAGGAATTGCAGCATCCATTCGTTGGCCACCATACCNCCNTCAACGCGGAGTACCGCTGGNGCGACTCCATCCGCCCGCATCGCCTCAAGAAGGTCGCGGGTCTGATAACACACTGATTCGAGCGTAGCGGCAACTACNTCGCCAATGCCCGTATCACGGGTCAGGCCGACAATGGCACCACGCGCACCAGCATCCCAGTAGGGTGCGCCAAGCCCGGTAAAGGCAGGCACAACGTACGCGCCGCCCCCACCACCAGCGGCGCGCGCCAGCGCCTCGGTCTCACTAGCGTCCGAGAAAAGTCTGAGGCCATCGCGCAGCCACTGGATTGCCGTCCCAGCATTGAAAATGCTGCCTTCAAGGCCGTAGGTCACCTCCCCGTTGAGCCTGTAACCGACCGTGGTCAGAAGCCGGTTGCCAGAGNGCAGGGCCTGCGTGCCTGTGTTCATAATCGCAAAACAGCCAGTCCCGTACGTGCTCTTGATCATGCCTGCCTCGAAGCAGCACTGACCGANCAGCGCCGACTGCTGATCACCGGCAATCCCTGCCACCGGGACTTCTGCCCCAAACACCCCCCCGTCGGTCGTACCGAAATCCGCGGCGCAATCCAGAACTTTCGGCAACAGGCTGGGAGGGATCCTGAGTTTGTCGAGCAGTGCCTCATCCCAGTCCTGGGTGTGGATGTTGAACAGCATCGTGCGGGACGCGTTGGTGGCATCCGTTCTGTGTTCCCGCCCGCCGGTAAGCTGCCAGAGGAGCCACGTATCCACGGTTCCAAAAGCAAGCTCGCCCCGCTCTGCGGCCCCACGACACCCTGCAACGTTGTCTAGTATCCACGCAAGCTTGCTGGCAGAGAAATAGGGATCCAGCAACAAACCAGTTGCGGCGGTCACCGTCTCCCCAAAGCCTTCGGCCTCGAGCACATTGCAATAGTCTGCAGTGCGACGGTCCTGCCACACGATCGCCGGGTAAACCGGCTCGCCCGAGCTTCGGTTCCACACCAGGGTGGTCTCGCGTTGATTAGTGATGCCAATCGCGTTTACGTCGGCNGGNAGCAATCCCGCGCGATAGAGCGCGTCACGGGCTACGGCGAGCGTTGACGCCCAGATGTCGGCCGGATCGTGTTCGACCCAACCATCTTTGGGGAAGTGCTGGGTAAACTCCTTCTGCGCTACTGCCACCGGAGCTGCATCGGCATCAAAGACAATCGCGCGCGAACTCGTCGTGCCCTGATCAAGGGCTAAGATATGCGGCATGTGGCGGCTCCAGTGCGTTGAGTCGCNGATTATAGGTTCAATTAGCNAGGGCCGATCAGNGACCNTCGTAGTNATCCNAAACTATNTTCTAGCCCGCCTGAAGNGCCCCCCTTCGAGACTCTCGGCATCGTGTTGCTGCCCAAAAACGAAAGAGGCACAATAGGATGCCTTTTGCGGAACACGGCGCTTCGGCTGTCGCTTGACGCGACGCGAGACCAAGTTCTTGCCCCGTTGGGCNACGCGTTGCTGCNAGCTNAGGGCCTAACAACATCAATTCCCTGGGAGAAGAAACACAATGCGTGACGTTGTTGTAGTTGACAGTGTAAGGACCGGGTTGGCGAAGTCCTTCCGCGGTACCTTTAACCTCACCCGCCCGGACGACATGGTTGCTCACTGCATCGATTCGCTCCTGGAGCGGAATCCAAAAATCGATCCTGCAGAAGTAGAAGATGTCATCGTGGGCGCCGCTTCGCAGACCGGTGAACAGGGCGGCAACCTTGCNCGCCTGGCNGTAGTCCTTTCCAAGCTGCCGATCACCGCCGCCGGTTCCACGATCAGCCGTGCCTGCTCATCCGGCCTAAACTCGATTGCGTTTGCCGCAAACCAGATCGCCTCCGGTTGCCAGGACGTCATGATCGCAGGCGGCGTCGAGTCCATCTCGGCCGGCCAACGTCAGACCNCGGGCAAGTCCGACAAGCACCCGTTCATCGAAGACGTCGCTCCGCACATCTTCATGGCGATGGGCAACACAGCAGAAGTTGTGGCACGCCGCTACAATGTGTCGCGTGAGTACCAGGACGAGTTTGCTCTAGAAAGCCAGCTGCGCACCGCTGCTGCCCAGCAGGCTGGTCTGTTTGATGACGAAATCATGCCGATGAAGACGAAATGGCAGAAAATCGTTAACAAAGAGACGAAAGAAACTGAAGTCGTCGAAGGAGTCTGTGTCGGTGACGAATGCAACCGTCCTGAATCAACTGCTGAAGGTCTGGCCAAGCTACCGCCCGCATTCGAAGAAGACGGTACCGTTACGGCAGGTAACGCGTCTCAGCTCTCCGACGGCGCATCCATGACACTGCTCATGAGCGCTGATCGTGCACAGCAACTTGGCCTCGAGCCGTGGGCTTACTTTCGCGGCTTCACCGTCGCAGGCTGTGAGCCTGACGAGATGGGCATTGGTCCTGTCTTCGCTATCCCCCGTCTGCTGGAAAACACGGGTCTCAAGATGGACGATATCGATCTCGTCGAGCTGAACGAAGCGTTCGCATCTCAGTGTGTGTACTCCCGTGACGAGCTACACATCGATCCCGAAAAGTACAATGTAAACGGCGGCTCGATCGCAATCGGCCATCCNTTCGGTATGACGGGTTCGCGTCTGACCGGCCACGTCGTGCGTGANCTGCGTCGTCGCAAGCAAAAATACGGCATCGTCAGCATGTGCATCGGTGGCGGCATGGGTGCTGCTGGCTTGTTCGAAGCCATCAACTGATGCGGTAGCCGGCTTCTCTGCCCATGGCAGATAAGAGGTAAAACGGGCGGCTTAGGCCGCCCGTTTTCGTTCACGGCATAGCTAGCAAGTGACCGCGAGATTATCCGTGCTACCGGCTAAGTCCAGCAAGGCCAGCTCGCGGCCATNAATGGTCAGTGAACGCACCTANCAGGGCGAGGACCCGCCCATGTAAGCNATNAGGGCCGACCCTTCGCTCAAGCTTCAAGACGTTGCGAAAGCATCTCGATGAACGCCAGCGGCTGATCAAGAAACAGATGATGCTGCGCATCCGCCATCTCGTATACCGCTAGCTCGGGCCGCAACGACTGCATGTATTCCGCGCTCTGTTTAGAGAAGCTCTCGCTGTGCTCACCNTAGATCAGTTCGACCGGTAGCGCGGCTGCGGTCAGGTCCGCGCCGGGGTCCGCTTCTCCTGTCATACGGAAATCAAGTTCCTCATCAAACTTCCACACCCACCCTTCGCTGACATGCTCTACCGAATTCCGCGCGATGTACTCCACCAGGAACTCATTTTCACAGGTTTGCGCGGGCTGAAGCCGAAAGCGCGCCTTGGCAACGTCAAAGCTGGGGTAGACCTTCGGACGTGAGTGCGCCTCCGGTTCCCGCCGCTTGACTTCATCAGGATGCTTGACTCCCGAGTCGACNAGTATCAGCTTGGTGAATCGATCCGGAGCCAGACATACCGCTCGAAGCGCCATCATCCCACCAAAACTGTGTGCAACGAGCGTGGTATCTGCGGGCATTCCTGCAGCATCTGCCACTGCAAGAATCTCTCGAGCGAAACCATCCGGAGAATACTCATCACGATGGTGACTATCGCCCATGCCCCCAAGATCGAGCGCAACGGTGTGGCGCCTTGCCGAGAAAGACGGCGCAATAAAGTCCCACCAATGCGCGTGGGCATTGTGACCGTGCACAAACAGTAGGCCAGAGTCACTTTGATCACTCCAGGTCTGGTAGTGAATGTCGATCTCATCTACCTCGACGTAATGACTCTCAGGCTTCTGGTCAACTGCGTCCCAGAACCATTGCGGGATATCGGACACGGGTACTCCGTCAACGTGAACGTGCTCGGAATCATACCCCAGCGACCCATGCGACGAGCAGACAGACTGTGAGCGACGGCTTTGAGCCCCACGAGGCAATCCGAGCAGCGACGCATAAACAATCAAGGCGGCGCGCCGATCATACTGGTTGAGTAACAAGACGCATCTGGCGTTTGCATACAGGGATGCAGCTTTGATCGGCCAACGACGCCCGAACGCGCTAAACTCTGTACCTGCAGATCGTTTACCTCTGCGTCAGCAGCAACCCAGCGCGTGTCGCCGGATTGTGGAGTCAACTAGAACCTGTGCCGTTATTTGGGGAACCCAATCGAAACGGTCTGAAATTACCGTTAATGCGCCCGCAACGATGAAACTGAGCGACCTCCTTAAACCTAAATGGCAGCACTCGGACCCGACGGTCCGCGCGCGCGCGGTCGCCTCGGGCGCCTTGGATGGTGAGACCCTTGCAACGGTAATCCGGGAAGATAAGGACCCGGGCGTGCGGGCGAAGGCGATTGAGCTTTCGACTGATACAAACGCGCTCCTCCACGCCACGCAGAATGCGGCCGATCAACATGNCGCGATCAGAAGACTGGGCGTTCTGTTGACCACGGTCGACGCGGCGTCGGCGATGCTCAATGCACTTGCGCCCGAACTNTGCAGCGGATTGCTTGCAGCACTAAGGGATTCGGAAGTCCAGCTCACCCTCCTGCCTAAGGTGCTCGCAAACATCAGCGTCGANAAATTGCTTGAAGTGCCTCTCCCAGCCACAGTGCAGAGTGCGTGCGTGGACCACGTCGCGTCGGTCGAAGCGGTCGACCAGGCCAAGGCACGGCTCGGCGCGTTGCGGGATACACACGCTGGACGCAACAAAGCAGTGCACAGNCGCGCCGAAGAGCGCCTCGCGACGATCGTCGCAGAGGAAGCTCGCCAGGCTGCTTTTATCGACGCATGTGCGCGGTTGGTGGATGAATTTCAAGCATTGGCCGTGGCGCCCTGGAATGACCACCTCCGAACGCGGCTTGACCTTATCGAAAAGCGCTGGGCGGCCGCCACCGCGAGTGGCGATTATTCTGTCGACAAGGTCCTCATGACGAGGCTNGATGCCGCACGGGCCACANTCGACCACACACTTGAAGAGATGCCCAGGCGTATNGCCGCCGCGGAACAGNCCGCAAGCGAGGTTGCCAACNCGNTNGAAGAACGACTTGTGGCACTCCAAANCTCGGAAGCATCCTGGGAAGACCTCGCCGACTTCTGTAACACCGTCAGAGGACGCTGGGACACAGTCGATCAGTCCCTGCTTGGAGCGGCAATTATCGAACCCGTCGTCAGCCGCCTGGACCGGCTTGATACCGCAGCGTCGTGTTACTCGACCGTAGCAGCGCTTGAGCCAAAACTCGATCTCGGCGATATACGCTCACAGTTGGCTGGAGTCGACTGGCCTGCATCCTTCCCTGAGCCACTGAAACTCCAAGAGTTGCGGAGAGCGCTGGCTGAACGCGAGGCTGAAGCCACCGCGCTGGCGAAGGCGGAAGAAAAAGCTCTCGCAGCGCTTGTCAGCGGGCTCGAAACTTTGGAAGCGGCGGTGGAAGCGGGGGATCTCGCCGCCGGGTGGGAAGCTTACAAAAAGCTAAGCGATAAAACCACGGAGAAACTCGACCGCCACTTACACCACCGCCTTTCTGCCGCACAGAAAAAGCTACGTGATCTGCGCGACTGGCAGGGCTTTGCGACGGTGCCAAAACGGCAGGCTATGTGTGAGGCAATGGAGGCACTCACAAACGAGTCCTGCACCGACGCACCCGGACGCGCAGAGGCCGTAAAGGCACTGCAGAACGACTGGAAAGCGCTGGGACGTTCTGACTCACCAGCAGAACAGCGTCTTTGGCGTCGTTTCCGCAAAGCAGCAGATTCCGCGTATGCACCTGCCAAACAACACTTTGCCCACCAGGAGGCAGCCCGCCAACAAAACCTTGCGAACGCTGAAGCCATGTGTGGCCAATTGGAGTCGTTCCTGGACGACAACGACTGGGACCACGCGGATTGGCCAGCAATCAGGAAAATCCTGCGCACCTCACGCGAGGGGTTCCAAAAGCTGAGCGATCTGCCGCGCCGCGCGGTGAAGCCAATCCGTGACCGATTCAACAAGGCGACACGCGCAATCTCGTCCCGGGTACAGGAGGAAGAGCGCAGCAATGAGGCCACCAAGCGGGCGCTAATTGATGAACTTGCGGAACGCCTGACGATGTTCCGCGGCGCTAATCCCGATGCGAAATCCGACGACCCGGCCCCCGCTGACAGCGAAGCGGCTGGCGGAGCTAAGCAGGACGCCTCTATGTCGGAGCTAATCAACCTTGCCAAGGATGCACAGCGACGTTGGCGTGAGGTTGGTATCACGCGTTACAAAAAAGACAAACAGCTTTGGGCAGACTTCAGAGCTCGCTGCGACGACGTCTTTGCCCTCAGGGATGCAAAGCGGAACGAGGCACAAAGCGCCGAACAGGTGGTCGTCAATCGAGGCGAACAGATCTGTGCCGAACTGGAGCAGGTCCTGAATTCCGATGAACAGGACCGGACCCGCCTAGGCGAATTGAAGCGTACGTTCAACGAATTAGACCTGCCGCGCGGTGCCGGCAAAGTGCGAAAACGATTCAACGAGATCCAGAAGCGAATCGAAACTGCCCGTCGGGATGCCCAACTGGCTGAAGAACAGGCAGAATTTGACGAGTTGAAGTCCTGTGCAGCGAGCTGCGCGGAGGCAGAAGCAGACCCTGACCGGTTGGAGCAAGCTGCTGCTAACGTGGAGCGACTGCCCGAACATCTGCGCAAACGCATGGCATCCCGCCTTTCAGAAACGCGCAAAGGTATCAATGGCAACCTCATCGCGAACGCCGAGCTTGCGGAAACCCTGTGTGTGCGTGCGGAGATGCTCGCATCAATTCCGTCACCGCCTGAGGCCACGCAACTGCGCCTTAAGCTGCAAGTTGACACTCTGAACGACAAGTTCAGCCGCGGTCAGGTCGACAACCGAGCAACCCCGGCCAAATTCCGCGAACTCCAGGTTGACTGGTACTGTCTCGGCCCGCTCGAAAGCGGGCTTCGAACGAACTTTGAAGCCCGCTTTCGCTCAGCGGAGCAAGCGCTGCAGGCCTAGCCGCTTGCGGGCGGTGACGCTCTGACCTGAGGAACAGTTATGATCTACTGATCTGCAGCTCATCTAGGGACATACTCTAAGCTAGGCATGGGGGCTCGCTATCTGCCGAGGGCACTCTGTCAGCAGCACGCTGCCTCCTCCGTCCGCGCCTCCCAGCGCAACCCCGCAACGCCAACGTTATGAGGCCAGGTTGGCTCTATGATCCAGGCATGGTCAGCGAGACTTCTGCACCGCCGAGATCACTAACTCCAATCTCAAGCTCGCCACCATAACGCTCGACAATCTCACGTACGACCGCCAGACCGATGCCCTGCCCGCTCGTCGCCGTATCCAGCCTCCTACCACGTTCCAGGATTTGATCGCGCTCCACTTCAGGGATCGGTGTGCCGTCGTTGCCTACAGTGAAACGAATCAATTGAGCTTTCTGCACTTCGACCGTGATCCGAGCCCTGCCAGCCCCGTACTTGCAGGCATTGTCCAACAGGTTGCCCAAGACCTCCAGGAANTCCCGCTCGTCACCATACGCTGGCGCGGCGTCCGGTCCGGCGACGTCAAGCAAGGTCTCGGGGTACACCTTGGCCATCGCAGCAACCAGATCANCAACCAGCTTNNCAGCNTCAAANCTGGCTCGCACCGGCCCCTCCGCTTTCATCACAGCCCGTTCTAGCTGGTAAGCCACGATCTGNTCCATCCGCTCAATCTGCTCATCNATTNTCNCAGCCGAGCGGNTCCCGGTGTCAGACAGCATACTCGCCTCGTTGCGNAGNATAGCNAGGGGCGTTTTTAAGCTGTGCGCGAGGTCCGCCAGGGTCGTTCGATAACGTTCCCGTTGTGCGCGCTCACTGGTCAACAACAGGTTGAGGTTGCCCGTCACTCCAACAATCTCCGCGGGATATTGCCCCTGCAGGCTGTCCTGCGTACCTTNCTCGATTGCATGCAGGTCCCGCGCAACCTGGGCCAGCGGTGCAAGTCCCCAATTCATGACGAGCCACTGGACCACNATCAGCACAACCACAACCCCAATCAACCAACCCCACAGGCTGTTACGAAAGCCTGCTATTTCGCTGGCATAAGTGTCCGTGGTTTCCAATACTGTGAAGACATAGGCCTGCGCCTCTCCCGAAACTTCCCACGAAACCTGGTAGGCGAGAAAGAACAACGGATCGCCTCGATCGGTACTGACCCGACCAAACCGCTCCGCACCCTGGGTCAAGCCGNTGAACAGCCGANCCTTCTCATCCGACGCCAGCATCAGATCGAANGCGGAAGCACTGCGCCACAACTCTCGCCCTGAGGGTTCAAGCACCGCCCCATAAAGGCCAGTCCCCATCTGGTTGAAACGGGGCTCGGCAAGTGCGTCCGGTAATTCCAGTCCGCTCTGCTGCTGTTCCGTCACGGCGAGCAAGCCATATATATGCAGCAAAAGTCGCTCGGAAACTCCCTGTTCCGCGCTCTGGCGAAATGCCTGGTCCAGCACGGCTCCCATGAGCGAGAGGAACACCAANAGTACAAGAGTCGCCGACAAGAGCATCCTGTAGCGTAATGAAACGGGGCGACCGTCAGCCACGCGCCAACTCCAGCATTAGGCACTTTACTCCAGACCCGCCCGATCGAGTCGACTCAGGCCCGCAGGGAGAACCGATAGCCCTGGCCGCGCACGGTTTCGATGGGTCGAAGTTCATTGGCGGGATCGAGTTTACGTCTTAACCGACCCACAAACACCTCGATAACATTGCTGTCGCGATCGAAGTCCTGGTCATATAGATGCTCAGTCAACGCCGTCTTTGAGACGACCTCTCCCGGGCGTCGCATCAGGTACTCGAGGAGATTGAACTCATAGGCGGTTAGCTCAACTAGTTCTTCGCCAACCAACACACGTTTACCACGCGTATCCATAAAGACTAGACCAAAGTCGAGTTGAGCTTTGATCCCGCCGCTTGCTCTTCGCGTCAACGCCTCAAGCCGTGCCAGGAACTCCTGCACATGAAAGGGTTTCACGAGGTAATCGTCTGCTCCCCGTCCCAGCCCGTCTACCTTGTCTTTCCAGTCACCACGCGCAGTCAGGATCAGGATCGGATACTCGCGGCCATCGGCGCGAAGGCGCTCTATGACCTCAGCACCCGGGATATGCGGCAAGCCCAGGTCGATGACCGAAATGTCGTAATCGTATTTCTGACCCAGGAACAGGCCCTCGATCCCATCCTCCGCAGCATCAACCGTGTAACCATGGCGGCTCAGCAGGTCGATCAGTTGCTCACGCAGCTTGCGCTCGTCTTCGACGAGCAGGAGTCGTTGGCTCATGGCGCACTCCAGCTTCTGATTATTCGAAAATGTCCCCGCTGTTGCCATCTACAAAGACGTGCTTAACCACGCCTTCGCGGGACAGGGTTTTCACCCGATAGACCGGGGGACCTTTGCTTTCGANCAGGCNTACAGAAAGCACTTTACTGTTGGGATAACGTTTATGCACGAGGGCTGTNGCCTGATGATCGGCAACGCGGATGCGTTTGCTGACCAGCTGAGTCGGTTCGTTGGTGCCGGGGTCAAACGCCGCAAGATCGATCTTGTTATCCCACCCAGCCAGGGCGGAAGCCGCCAGCAGCAATGTGGTGATGACAAGACCAAAACGCATGTGTTTTCTCCAACAACTCCGAGTCAGTTTAGCCTGTTCGATCCGGACAAAGCAGCCCGGACGCCAACTTGGCGTCTGCGCAACGCTCTCCCACAGAATCAGATTACCGGTGATACCGACACCCTGATCCTTAGGGTCTCACCGGGATCCTGTAAGGTCCGAGTAGTATAGATGGCGTCGTCGTACCGATAGCGCACGTCGTACCCCACAATGCGTTCTTCCTCCTGGTAGTCGTGATACACCTCGCAGACCTCTTCGATACCACGATGCTCGGTACTGGCGCCGCGCCGCGAGTAAACAGCATGACCTACCGTTGCACCCAACACGGCACCGACAACGGCACCCACCTGCTTGTTGCGCTTTTTGTGCCCCACGGCGTTGCCAATCGCACCGCCGATAATGCCACCTACGACCGTACCCACGCCGTCATCATGACGGCGTTCGCGCCGATACACGGCGTCTTCTTCCCAGCACTCCTTGCGCGGCGTGGCGACCCGGACGGTCTTGAGAATCGGATCAGCCGCCACCACGGTTGCATGCCCATAGGACACACCCGCGCTGGCAGCCCAGGCAAACGCAAGGCCTGGAAGTGTCGCGACAACGACTCTGGTGACATTGGAAAAATTGGATTTTTGGGTTTGCATCTGGTTCTCCGTTTCCTTCTCCGAAAAGTTGGAGGACAGATTAGGGGAGGGGGAATGAATTTAAGCTGAATCGGCTTTACTGGGCGCAGGATGCGCCGGCCGCCACCGTGGCTCGCTTGCCCCTGACAGGTCTCGCGTTACTCCGGGATCAAACCACCTTCAATCTCATGCGCTTCGTTGATCCGGACAACAACATCGGCAATCCCAGGAAGCTCAACCAGCATGTTGTGAGTTGTCCTCTCATAGTGCTGAATGAACCGTGCTACACCCTCTGCATCCATTACCCCCGCCTGATCGCCCACTCTGGCTCGGAGCATGTCCTCTTGCCTGAGGCGCCAGGTAAAGACCGACTCCATGCCCGGCACCTGTAAGAAGACAAGCTGATCAAACCCATCAAACACGGACCGGTAGTCCGCTGCGCCAAGGCGCTCATTCACATAGCCGCGCCAGACTCCACCGACGTCCTCGCGCCGCTCAAGCTCGTTCATCGGTCTATTGAGGCTNGCTTCAGGCTCCGGGCGGGCGCCGACACACCATCCCTCAACGATGACATAGTCGACCGGGCCCTCGACGGTGTCAGGCTGAGGCGCGCGGTCATCAATGCTCTTGTCGAAACGCGGCGTTGCCATCGACTCACCGCGCATGAGCGCACTGATGACGGATTGCATGAGGTTCATGTCGTGAGTACCGGCGACGCCCCGCGTACGGAACAGCGGGTGCACGGCCTCTCCCAATTGGACGCGTTCCTCCCGTGTCAAGTAGAAGTCATCAATCGAGAGCGTGGCAACTCGCGCTCCGCGCGCTTCACTGAACGCAAGGGCCAGCAACTCTGCGATCGTCGACTTACCACTACCCTGGCTCCCTGCGATACCAAGCAAACCCGGCTGCGGCAGGCGGTCAAACAGCCAACCAGCGAGGCCCAACACCGGCGGGACGAGCCGAGCCGCTTCCTGCGGTGTAAGGCGCATGTCCTCACAGGCGGCAATCAGCGCAGGTTCAGCCAAGCGCATCAACTCAGGATCCGGCGTCAGCACGGCGGGCCATTCACTCATAAATGTTCTCCGGCACAGATCGGGGCCCATTTCGTCATGTCCCGCGAACTGTTGGTTTTCAACTACATGATCTTGGGGCGGTCACGCGACCCGCTGCATGACTTGGTTGGAGATCGCACCCCGCGAAGGGCGCGATCGATTGGAAGTCTCGCGCAGCCCCGTCGCGCAGTCGATTGGACTTCTACTCGAAGACACAGGCCCGTCACGCTCCTTCTATCGTTCTACGAAAGGGAGGCAATGCCGAAAGGAGCATCTTTCCGTACCAGGCATCCGCCAGTCGTCGATCAAGCACGGTAATGCGGCCGCTGTCCGTCTCGGTCCTGAGCAATCGCCCACAGGACTGAACAAGCCGCAGCGCCGCGTCCGGTAGGGAGATCTCACGGAATGGGTTGCCTCCGCGCGCCTCAATCCATTCATTGAGTGTGGCGCCGACGGGATCATCCGGTGTGGCGAAGGGGATTTTGACAATAATCACATGTTCGCAATAGGCGCCCGGCAAATCCACTCCCTCGGCGAAACTCGCGAGCCCAAAGATGATGCTTCGCCCACCCGCGTCAATCGCGGCCCGGTGCCGTGTGAGGATCTCTGTGCGCGACAAATCCCCCTGCACCAATAATTCGTCACCAAATTCACCTTCAACCAGATCACGCACGGAAAGCAGCTGGCGCCAAGAAGTAAANAGCACAAGCGTGCCCTGGGTATCACCAATCAGGTCGGGCAGGTGGGCCGCCACNGCACTCCAGTGCGTCTCTGGGTCACGCGGGTCAGCATCCTGCAACGCCGGTACCACCAGNTCAGCCTGTTCAGCATGCCGGAACGGACTTGCGAGCGCNCGGAAGTTTGCATCCCGNTCAATCCCGGCCTTGCGGCAGAAGCGCTCAAAGTCCCCCGCCACGGCCAGCGTCGCGGAAGTCACTAANGCCGCATGGCAGCGGTCCCACAGTCGTTCTTTAAGTATGATCGCAACGTCGATCGGGCTGCTCGAAACCTGCAGGTCATAGTCCCTGGTCTGGACCCAGCGCGCGGTAGGTGGTGTGTCGGAATGATCCTCGGCCCCATACGAACCCCAGAGATCACGGTTGGTCTCAAGACGCCTGTAAAGTGCGCCGAGCATAGGCATCAGTGCCTCAACCTCAGGNGCGCCATCCTCACCNCGNAGTTCATCGTCTGCNGCTTCCCGTAACCGTTCAATTGCGCCAAACAGGCTATCGAAGCCGNNTCGCAGATCATGCGCAAGCTCACGTACGTTGATCGGCACTTCACCGTGCGGAAACCGCGATACCCCATTGTCCTGCCGCCCCTGCCTTGCCCCGCCGGATCCCGAGGTGGGATCCGGCCCCCTGCGCAGCGCCTTACCAGCGGCAGGGCCCGCAACTTCGAGTACGCGTCGCATCTGCTCAAGCCCCCGCGTCAGATCGGCCACTTTCTCCATAACCAGTCTCGAGTTGAAATTTACGACGATATTAAGGCCTCGAGCCACCTCCAACAGGTGCGGCACCTGCTCAATCCAGCCGTGTTCATCCCCCAGCCTGACTTCGGCCCGGCCATGATTCACCGCCTTGTCTGGCAGGTGATGGCCCTCGTCAAACACGTAAATAGTGTCCTCGGGCTCCGGCAGCACCGCACCGCCGCCCATTGCGAGATCCGCCAGCACAAGGTCCTGGTTCGCCACGATGCAGTCGGAACGAAACACATCTTCCCGGGCCTTGAAGTAGACGCAGTTGTCGAAATGAGAACACTGCCGGTTGGTGCACTGAACATGATCCGAGGTCAATTGAGTCCAGACCTGGTCCTCGATCTCTTCAGGCCATTCGTCCCGGTCACCGCTCCAGTCGCCTGCCATCAGCTGCGCAACCATACTCGCCACCAGATCTTTAGACTCCGACAACGGTGATCCAGTTTCGTCATCAAAGAGCGGCATGGGCGCCTTACTCTCCTGCAGCGCTTCGTCAAGGCGCGCAAGACAAAGGTAGCGCCTGCGCCCCTTGGCCAACGNGTAGGTAAANGAAAGCCCGGTACCCATGCCGAGGTCNGGGAGGTCTTTGCCGACAATCTGNTCCTGCAATGCAACCGTAGCTGTTGCAACTACGAGCCGTTTGCCCAAAGCCCGNGCAACGGGAATCGCCGCCAACATGTAGGCTACCGTTTTACCCGTTCCCGTGCCTGCTTCGATCACCACAACATGTTTGTGGCCAGCACGCTCGTNNTCCCCGTCCGTGGACAACGTCCGGGCCACCTCCGCGATCATCGTCCGCTGGCATGAACGAGGCGCATAACCCTTAGCCNCGAGAAGGGCCGAGTAGGCGCCCTGGATAGTGTGCTTCAGCTCTTCGGTCAGCANGCGTCGCATCTCCCACGACCNCCAGCACTATGACACGCTACGACGATGGCATACTGCAGCNAGGCAACATCGNTCAGGAGTTCATACTTGGCTGCAATCGAACAGGTTCGCATTCACCCATTAAACCATGGTCTAANCCAGCTTTTGGTTGAGCTAATCGACACAAACGGTGTTAGCGGGGTGGGCGAGTGTTGGTGGGGAATACCCGACGCGGATGTCCCCGGAAGGGGCGCCAACCCGATCGCGGCAACGGTCGAATCGATCATCGCACCGCGGATTACCGGTCGCGATGCTAGCCAGGTTCAGCGCATCTGGTACGAAACCATGNATTTTGGCCAGCGTTACGGCGATCAGGGCATCTTCACCATGGCTCTGGCAGGTGTAGATCTCGCACTTTGGGACNTGTTAGGCAAACAGCTGGGCATCCCCGTCGTCGATCTCCTCGGAGGAGCGGTACATGACTCAATCCCCGCCTACGCCAGCCTACCACCACTNCGCGATCTGAGCCTCATGGCAGNCGAGTGTAGACGCGCAGCTCAAATCGGTTTCGCAGGAATCAAGTTACACGAAGTCACCGCCGAGCACGTCCGAGTCGCCCGCGATGCTGCCGGAAATGACATCGAGCTGATGGTAGATGTCAACGGTCATTTCACACCAGAGCAGGCCATTGCCTTCGATGTTGCGTTGCANGAAGCCGGCGCCCTCTGGTTCGAGGAGCCAATCAGCCCCATGCGGGATATTGACGCCATCGCCCGGCTCGCCCCAAGGCTCCTGACGCCTTTGGCGGGTGGCGAAAACGAATACAGCCTGCGGGATTTCGACCGCCTCCTAGCCAGCGGAGCACTGACCTGGGTACAGCCTGAAATCACCAAAATTGGCGGCCTCACACCCGCACTTCGGATCGGCGCCCTCACCGAGTTATACAACGTCGCCCTTGCACCTCACAACTTCCGCCTTGGGCCTTCTCTGCTAGCGTCAGTCCACTGGGGTTTTGCCAGTCCACAGACACGCTGGCTGGAGGTGCCATTCATTCCGCCAACGATGCAGTTTCCTGCCGGCGTCGAGTTGCCAGCGTTNGTTGATGGACAAGTGGCATCACCAACCACACCTGGCATTGGAGCATTCGTGCCATAACACTGCTGTCCGTCGCGGACGTACTGAGGAATGGTTTCGATGGGATTACGCGCTATTGCGCGGTGATCTTCGACGTTTGGCCGCTCAGCCGAAAAGCAGCCGGGACAGCCAGCCACGCTTGAGGCGCTTCTCGCAGGTCGCAAGCTGCCCCGCATAGCGATCAGAGCGGGTGGCAACCTTGCGGGCGACATCCTTCAGCCATTTCTTCCTGGCGAAACTACGGCGATTAAAGCCGCCATGCCCCTCGTGATATGCGAGATAAAGGTGGTAGGCGTCAGTCTTTACGATGTTACTTTGACGCTTACTCTGCTCGTTGTACCAACCAACAAAGTCCATGGCGTCTGCAAAGTTGTCCCGATCGGCACTCCAATGGCCCGTAGACTTGCGGTAGGCCGTCCAGGTGTCGTTGGTTGCTTGAGCAAAGCCATAGGCGCTCGCAGGTCGCCGCCATGGGATGAACCCCAGGATTTTCTTGCGCGGCGGACGCGCCTTCGCTCTAAAGCTCGACTCCTGATGAGCAAACGCCATCATGACCGGAATCGACGATCCCCATCGATTATGCGACTTGGCCGCCGCCTTGTACCAGCCACGTTTCTCGTCAAAAATAGCGCAGAGGTCGTCAGCGTTCGACGGCGGGTTCGTCGCACAGCCCGTGAGCAACCAAGCGCCAGCAGCTCCCAGAACGGACAGCTTGATTATCGCCCGCAGCATGTCCCGCCGCACCGAGTTGACGCTGTCCCGAAGGCCTGCGCCGTGGTTGTAACACCCGGCATCGCCTGGGGTGATCCGCGTCTACCGCGCCAGAGCGTCCCACCAAAGGTATGCAGCCTTGGCAAAACAGCTGATACCTGTAAGTTCACTTCAAACCTCATCAGCTCACCCCGCTGCTTGCTCCATCCTGATCCGTGTCCGTTCCAAAATGAGCTTTATCGGCAGAATTTCCAATGTGCGCCTTGCCATCAGGGCGCTTCAAGACCGTGCTCAGCAAAAAGNTCGAGCAGCGCTGGCTCGTCCATGATCTCAACCCCCAGCCTCTGGGCCTTCGTCAATTTCGAACCCGCCGCATCCCCTGCAACGACAACAGAAGTTTTNTNGGATACCGAGCCCGACACCTTGGCACCCAACTGCTGCAAGCGTGCCTTCGCCTCATCCCTACTCATGCTGGCGAGAGTGCCAGTCAGAATCCAGGTCTGTTCAGCTAACACATCCTGCATCACAACCTGCGACACCGGCTCCCACTCGATGCCATGCGCGAGGAGCTCATCCACCATCGNTGCACTGGCAGGGTCGGCAAAAAAGTAGACAATCTTCGCCGCNACAATTGGCCCTACGTCCGGCACCTGTTGCAGCACTTCGGCATCTGCCTCGCGCAAGGGGGNAAGCTCACCAAAGTACTGTGCAAGATTACGCGCGGTGGACTCTCCTACTTCGCTGATGCCAAGAGCATAGATGAAGCGCGGGAGAGTAGTCTTGCGAGCGGCGTCAAGGTTGGCAAGGATCTTGCCAGCGCTCTTTTCGGCCATGCGCTCGAGCCCGCATAGCTGCTCCATCGTAAGCGCAAAGAGATCGGCCGCACTGGTGGTCAAGCCCGCCTCTACCAGTTGATCCACAAGCTTCTCGCCAAGACCTTCGATATCGAGTGCACGTCGTGATGCAAAGTGGCTGATCGCCTCTTTGCGTTGGGCACCGCAAACGAGCGGACCACCGCTGCAGCGAACAGTTACCTCTCCTTTCGGCCGAGCCAGCTCAGAACCACAGTCTGGGCACGTCGACGGCAGAAGCACCTCCCNACCTGCTGCACCGGCTGCTCGNGCAACACGAATGACTTTAGGAATCACATCGCCTGAACGTTGAATCACCACTTCATCCCCAACGCGGAGACCGAGGCGCTCGATCTCGTCCATGTTGTGTAGCGTAGCGTTGCGAATCGTGACACCCGCTACCTGCACCGGTGCAAGCCGCGCAACCGGTGTGATGGCTCCGGTTCGACCTACCTGGAACTCCACGTCGTCAAGACGGGTTATAGCCTCATCAGCGGGAAACTTGCGCGCCACTGCCCAGCGCGGAGTGCGGGTCAGAAAGCCTAGGCGCTGCTGCTGCGCGAAGCTATCCACCTTGATCACCAGCCCGTCAATCTCGTAATTGAGATGCGGTCGGAGATCAGAGAGTTTATAGAAGTAGTCCGCGCAGCCACCGACCCCTTCAACCACTTCCACAGCAGGGTTAACCCTCAGGCCCCACTCACCAAGTGCCGCCAGGACCTCCGATTGGCATTCGGGTAACGCACCACCTTCAACTATACCAACACTGTAGCAAAACATGGTGAGCCTACGCATGGCAGCGAGGCGAGGATCCAGCTGCCGCAGCGTGCCCGCGGCAGTATTGCGGGGATTGGCATAGGTTTTCTCCCCTCGCGCATCCAGCCGGGCGTTCATGGCAAGGAATGCATCGAGCGGAAAATACACCTCACCCCTAATCTCCAGTCGTGCCGGGTAACCACTACCGAGCAATCGGAGCGGAACCGAATCTATGGTGCGCACGTTCGAGGTTATGTTCTCTCCGGTCCAGCCATCGCCCCGGGTTGCCCCTAGGGTTAGCACGCCATCTTCATACAGGAGACTGACCGCGACACCATCGATCTTTGGCTCGCAGGCATATCGAATCACTTCATCCGTCTCGAGACGCTGCCGCACACGCCGCTCAAAGTCCTCCACATCCACACCGCTGAAAGCGTTGTCCAGCGAAAGCATAGGCACTTCATGCGTCACCTGATCGAAGCCTTCCAACGGCGCGCCACCAACTCGTTGGGTAGGCGAATCAAGCGTAATCAAATCGGGGTGACTCTGCTCAAGCGCCTTGAGTTCGCGAAACAGCTGGTCGAACTCCGCGTCAGTGACCACCGGCATATCAAGCGAGTGATACAGGTGGTTGTGGCGATTGATGCTGTCGCGTAGTTGCGCCGCGCGATCGACCGCCCCGGCAGGTGCCGCCATGGGAGCTCAGGCCTGCTGCAGTCGGTAGCCACGCAGACTGTCGCGGCGACTGTCAATCGACTGGTCGGTCAGATCGTTGCGCTGCTCGTCCTTCACCGATCCATCAAGCTCCTCTGCAAGCATCTGCGCCACCATTAGCATGTTCTCGTAAGTCGACCCCGGATCGGCAAGCTCATCGGCAATCATAAACAGAGTGACGCCCGGCGTTTGAATTTCAGCCATCGTATCCGGATCAAACGTACCTGGCTCTACCGCGTTGGCAAGGCTGAATTCGATCGCCCCGCGCTCATCCAGTCGATGAAAGATATCCATCTCGCCCCACTTCATATCCAGCGACTCCAGTGTCCGCAGCAAGCCCTCTCCGGCGAACATCTCCCCTTTTGTCAGCACACTCAGCACCACAGGATACGGCTCCCTCGACTGGTCGCTCGCAACCACTGCGGGTTCGTCGCCAGACGATTGCTCACCGGTTCCTAGTGTCTGACCCGCATCAGAGGTCTCAATCGTCATGTTGGCAGAACCGGCAGTGGCTACTTCAGCAGGCACCTGCTCCCGTGGCTTGAGATCAACAGGGCCGACCCCTTGTTCGGACGCGTATACAGACCCATCGGGCCGATTGAGGGTTTCGTTAGCCTGGGGAGCGATCGCAACACCTGCTAGGGTCTTTGCCGCGGACACGTTAGGCAGCTCTGCTGCTACTGGGTCCGACGTTTCGTCGGACTGACCGATTTCAGCAGGGTCGATGATCACCCCAGTGTTGGCGCCATCTGCATCAGGCTCGTCATCCGACTCCCACAGGTCGATGGAGACTGCTACCGACCCGTCGCCCAGCGGCGGCGCGGCACTTGATGACATCGCGACGGATTCCACTGGCACGCGGATATCCGATTCAGTGTCCTGTGCTTCGGGTGCACGCGATCCGAGACCCACCTGTGAATCGGCCATCTTCGCAGCGCCAGATGGCGCTGTCGGCTCGGAAGCTTTTTCTGGTTCCTGCTCGCTCTGCTGCACCACTCGGGCACCGCCGTTTGGCAACTCCGCGCGCAGCAACATGAGATCGCTGAGTTCGGGGTCGTTGTGCTCTGTATCGACAAAATTCCTGTCGAGTTTGATGCGCAACTGGTTGTTGGGCCGCGTCGTCCATAAGCCATGGCCCAGCACCACAACGACCGCAAGTGCAGCCGCGCCCAGCAGTATGTGTGTAAGTTCGAAGTCCATATGCCCTCAAACCGCCGCCATCGCGACAGCCTCCTCCACATCGACAGAAACCAGTCTCGACACACCCGCCTCGTGCATCGTCACGCCCATCAACTGCTCAGCCATCTCCATGGCAATCTTGTTATGGGTGATGTAAATAAACTGTACAGACCGGGACATTTCTCTGACCATGTCGGAATAGCGTCCTACATTGGCGTCGTCCAGGGGCGCATCCACCTCGTCCAGTAAACAGAAAGGCGAGGGATTGAGGCTGAAGATGGCGAACACCAATGCAATCGCCGTCAACGCTTTCTCGCCGCCCGACAACATTGAAACGCTGGCATTGCGCTTGCCCGGAGGCCGCGCCATGAGACCTACGCCGGTGTTCAGCAAGTCCTCCCCGGTCATTTCCAGATACGCGTGCCCACCTCCAAAGAGCTTGGGAAAAAGCTGCTGCAGCTGACGATTGACCTTGTCGAAGGTCTCCTTGAAGCGGGTTCGCGTCTCCACATCAATCTTGCGAATAGCGCTCTCAAGCGTAGCGAGTGCTTTTTCCAGGTCATCGTTCTGGGCGTCGAGGTACTCTTTGCGTTCGGCCCCCTCGCGAAATTCATCAATTGCTGCCAGATTGATTGGCCCCAGGCGCGAGATACGGTTACCCACGCGCGTGAGGCGTTCTTTCCAGGTCTCTTCAGTCGCCTCCGGGCCCAGCACCTCGAGAACCTGGGCAACCTCGAAACCATCCGCCCTCAGCTGATCGCTAATCGTGGTGCGTCGTACGCTTGCCGCCTCGCGTGCAAGCCGGAACTCGTCGAGATTGCCGCGGACCGTCTCGACCCGTTGCTCAACTTCCGCCCTCGTTGCCTCCAGCTGCCGGATTTTCTCTTCCCCGGCGCCGGCTCGCTGACGGACCAGGGCCAGTTCCTCTTCTACCTTGACCCGAGCGTCCAACTGCTCTGTAAGACTCTCCCGCAAGGCCGTCATGGGCTCGGTGTTTTCTTCAATCGCTGCCGCAAGATTTATTTGCTGCTCCCGGATAGAGCCCGCCTGCGCTCCGAGGCGCTCCATGGCCTTGGCGATGGAGGCTAGGTCTGACTCGATGGCGCGGACCTCAAGGGCAACATCATGCGCCGCACCGCGACCGCTGTCTGCAGCCTCCCGTGCTCCGGCAAGTGCAGCGACGAGGGAGTCGCGCTCAGTCTGCAGCCGCTCACCTGCCTGACTGTCATATTCCATTCGGTCCAGAGCCTGCGCGAGTTCAGAGCGGGCCTCGTTGACAGAGGTCGTGTCCCGAGCCATTTCTTCTTGCCCCGCCTGCATTTCTANCGCGGTGCGTTTAAGGTCGTTCTGAACCTGCTCGACCTGAACTTCCCGGGCACCCAAGGAAGCGCGGCTGTCAGCAACCTCGCGCTGTTTCTCGGCCAGTAGTACGCCCAGGTGGTCGCGTTCGATCTCTAGGCTTTTGAGTTCTGCAAGCCCGCTATTCAGGGTGTCGGTGCAGGCAAACACCTGCTCTTCAAGGTCCGCAATCTCAGCGTGCAGACTTTCTATGTCGCGCTGGCGCCGAATTACGCCCGCTTCACTATCGGACCCCTGCCTGACCCGGATCCAGTCTTGCCCAAGCCAGATACCACTACGGGTGACCACAGACTCGCCCACCTGCAACTTTGGGCGCCGGGCGAGCGCGGCCTCGACATCGNCCGTGCAATATATCCCTGCGAGCAACCCCGTGACGGCGGCCTCTCCACTGACGTGGGCGGCCAGAGTTTCAGCGTCCGGCGCGCCAGGCGTGGGTGTTGANTCCACAACCGCCAGCGTCAGCCCTGTGTTTTCAAGCGCCGGGGCAAGATGGTCAGCGTTGTTAGCAACAATCGCCGCGATGGCATCCCCAAGCACGGCTTCAACCGCGGTCTCCCAAGGATCATCCACCTTGAGNACGGCGCCCAGGCGGTTTGCATCATCAAGCCCCTGTGACGCGAGCCAGTCTCTAACCCCCTCTTCTTCCTGACCCAGCGCNGCCTGCTGCAATGCCTCAAGCGATGCGAGCCGTCCCTGGGCACTTTGCAAGTCTGACTTGAGATCACCAAGCCGCTCGCNATTCTGCTGGTTCGAACTACGCTGGGCATCTATCGACTCGGAGAGCTCCGACACGCGCGAAGCGATCCCCCCGGCCTCACTGGTCAGCGCAGCAACCTGNTCCCGCAGAGGACCAAGCCGGGCCACGGAGGTGTCCGCTTCCGCGCGCGCGTGTTCGGCCGTGAGCGCCTCAAGCCTGGTCTGCAGGCGTTGCATTCCGTCCTCGAGTTGCTCGATACGCGCTCTTGAAGCCTCTGCGCGTTTCTGTGGCTCTGCCGATTCAACCGTGAACGTCTCAAAACGAGACTGCCATTCGCGCATTTCGGTTTCTGCCCGGATTAGGCGATCAACAGCCTCACGGGCTACTNCGTCCGCTGANTCCAACCGCCCGCGCGCACTTACGAGATCGGACTGCAACTCCGTTTGTCGTACTCGGTCACCTTCAAGGTCCCTTATCACACTTTCGAGCGAGGCATTAAGCTCCGCTAGGTTGGCATCGAGCTGGCCAATCCGCTCATGCTGAAACTGCAGAGACTCTTCGAGCCGNGCAATCTCCGTCCCCAGGTCGTAATATCGCTTCTGGACCTCATTAACCACCTCGGTACGCTCGACAAGCGCTTCTCGTTCGGCAACGGTCTCGGCCTCTATTCGGCGCTGNTNGGAGATCTCCGCCTCAATGCCATTGGTCAGGCGGGACACTTCCTGGTCGAGGGAATTTACCTCACCGTCGATGTCGCGCCAGCGCAGTGTAGAAAGTTCGGAGGACAACTCGCGCTCCTCCGCCTTCAGGACGCCGTAGCGCTCCGCCGCCTTGGCCTGTCGCTCTAGCCGGTGAAGCTGGCGCTCGAGCTCCTCACGCAGGTCGCCGAGACGATCAAGATTGTCACGNGTGTGAGAGATCCGGCGTTCTGTCTCGCGTCGGCGCTCCTTGTATTTCGAAATGCCTGCGGCCTCTTCAAGGTAGGCGCGAAGGTCTTCCGGGCGGGCTTCAATGAGCTGCGAGATCATGCCCTGCTCGATGATCGAATAGCTGCGCGGTCCAAGCCCAGTGCCAAGAAAAATATCCGTAATGTCCTTGCGCCGGCATTTCTGATTGTTCAGGAAATAGGTCGAGGTTCCATCACGGGACACCTGTCGCTTAATTGAGATTTCACTGTAGCCGGNATATTCACCCTTGAGGCGGCCTTCCGAGTTNTCAAACAGAAGCTCAATACCGGCCTGCCCCACAGGCTTGCGCGTTGTAGAGCCGTTGAAAATAACGTCGGCCATCGAGTCGCCGCGCAGATTTTTCGCCGACGTTTCACCCATGACCCAGCGAACTGCATCNATGATGTTGGACTTACCGCAGCCGTTTGGACCGACCACAGCACACAGATTCGAGGGGAACGCGACGGTTGTAGGATCTACAAAGGACTTGAATCCAGCGAGCTTGATTGCCTGCAGTCGCATAAAACAATATTACATGAGCCGAGCCCCCGTGGAAACGGTCGTCGAGCACATTTATGCCCTGCAGGCAGGCCGCAGAGCACTTTTTTCAAGATTTGACCCCATTGCGAGCCCTCGTCGCCAGAATCGTGTCAGGGGCTGCCGCCCAGGCGCAGTTTTACTACGTCCACATCACCTGTGAGATCCAACGGGCCTACCAGCGCCTCGACATCACCTTCTCCCGGAGTTACCGAGCCGCTGCGTGACAAGCGCGCTAACACCTCTACCGTGTCGAAGGTATCAAGGCTCATGTTGGGCATCATCGCCATGCTTGCATCGAGCTTGACCAGCGCGGGCAGTGCGTCCGGGGTCAGGCGTTGAATTGCCAGCGGCATACGCGGTCCACCCGCGGGCCGGGCGTAAACAAACACAGTTTCGCCGCCTTCGATTTCAACCCCTGGNTCAAGTTCCACGAGGACGGTAACCGACCTGCCTGCATCAAGCACTGGAGAGTCTGCGGCCGCGACAGGCGGNGGCGCAACCGGGGCGCTGGCCCGCCCCGGCCCGGGCAACCCGTGCCCGGTTCCTGTCACTTGAGCGATGACTCCCATGATGAGCTCGCGCCGTGCAGGATCGCTGGTTGTGCGTAGCGCCGCAGCGAAGTGCCCNAGCGCTGATTCGGCGTCACCGGTCTTCCAGCTTGCAATGCCCTGGATCTCGTACAACATGGTGTCATGGGGGTTGGCCGCNAGTGCAGCATCGATGGCTGCCTGGACCTGTGGCGACACCCTCTGACCTGCAGCAAGAAAAAGCGCCTCGGCAAACTGGGACTTCAGGCTTGCTTCCTGCGGAAACGCTCGACTCATCGCGTCAAGGATCTCCGCGGCACGTGNGTGTTTGCCCGCCGCCATCCAGGCCCGGGCGAGGAAATAGCGTCCATCGTGATTGTTGGGTTGACGCTCTAACTGCCGGGCCAACTGCTCGAGCTGTCCTTCGCTGGGGCGGCCCTCGGCCGCTCGCAGATCATCGGCCAGTCGTTGATCGCCCGATGCNCCCAAGAGCAAATAAGCAACGAGTGCGACGATNGGTACGCCAGCAACGGCAAACCATGGCGCCGGGCCAGGCTCGCTGGTTTGGGCGGCTTCATGAGCGCGAGTCTCAAGCAGTAGGTTGCGCTGCAGGTCCTCGGTGAGAAGCCGCTGTTCAGCCGCATCCAGGCGGCCGTTGTCCATCTCGATCGCAGCAAGTTGCTCTTGGAAAATGGCAACGTTGACATCTTCTCTACTCGCCGATGCTTTGGTACGGCCTGACATCAGCAGCGGTACCGCGACAAACAGTGCAGCCGCGAGCGCGAGTAGCCCCGCCAGAACCCAGAACATCATGGACGTCCAGCCCCGGCAGAGTCTTCGCCCGTCAATTTAGCCAGCCGCGCGCGATCTTCCGCAGTCAGCGTTGCNCCCCGTGCCCGACCGCGCCGGACAATGATCACAACGCACAAAAAACCGCCTGCCAGCAGTGTGGGTGGCAGTATCCACAACAGCGCAGTGCCAGACGTAAAGCGAGGCCGATACAGAATGAAATTGCCGTAGCGCTCGTACATATAGCCTAGGATCTCGTCGTCCGCTTTGCCTTCGAGCAGCAACCGATGAACTTCTCGGCGCAGGTCCTGCGCGATCATGGCATCGGAACCGGCAAGGTTTGTATTCAGACACTGCGGACAACGCAGTTCGGCAATCAGATTTCGGTATCGCTCAGCGGTTGCCGCATCCGGGAATTCATAGGCGTCGATGGCGCCCAGCAGCCAGCCGGCAACCAGCAGAAGCAGCACATGCCCCCACCATCTTGATAAGGTGCCAAGCATCATGAACCATGGCCCGCACGCAGTACCGCAACAATCGGCCCTAGGGTGTCCGCCCATACGGTCTCTGTAACGGCGCCCACGTGTCGGAAGCGAATCGTACCCGTTGCATCCACAACAAACGTCTCGGGTGCGCCATAGATCCCTAGGTCAATTCCAAGCTGTCCCTCCTGGTCGATGATGACGAGCTCGTAGGGGTCCTCATGCCGACGCAACCACGCAGCCGCCTTGTCGGGCTGGTCGTTGTAATTCACACCAATGATCCTCAACCCTTCCTCCCGTGCAAGACGCAAAAGAACCGGATGTTCAACAAGGCAGGCTGCGCACCAGGTGGCCCATATATTCACGAGCGCCACCTCACCCACCACACTCGAGCGGTTGAGCGGCACGGCCTCGGCACCGAGCGCCGGTAGTTCAAACTCGGGGAAGGGCCGATCAATAAGAACTGACGGCAACTTGTGGGGATCCTCCAAAGTAAAACCCACGCCCAGAACCACAACGAGGCAGAAAAACGCGCCNAGCGGTATGAACAGCCAGGGCTTCATTCAGGAGCCCGCCCCCTGAATCAAAGCNTCGGAGTCACTCGCTGGTACCGCCGCGCGCTGCGCCCGACGCCGGCCATACCGCCTGTCTAGCAGCGTAACAAAGCCCCCGGCGGCCACCATCAGGCCGCCAATCCAGATCCAGCGCACAAAGGGTTTNTAATGCACCCTAACCGACCATGCCCCTGCCTCATCGAGCGGCTCGCCCAGAGCAACGTANAGATCACGGGTGAAACCAGCATCCATCGCNGCTTCAGTCATGGTTTGGCCGCCGGCATCGTAGCGACGCTTCTCGGGATACAGCACGACAACTTCGGTCCCATTGCGGGTCACATTNACCGTGCCGCGATCAGCCATGTAATTCGGACCACGGACGCGATCGACCGCTGCGAGGGTAAACGTATATCCCTCGAGGTCCACCGCGTCACCTGCCACCATTCTGAGATCCCGCTCAGTAGAGAAGAACACCGTAACCGCTACGCCAGTAGTTGCAGCGGCGATGCCCAGATGCCCTAGAAACATACCAATCCACGATGGATTCAGGCGCCAGGGCGCGCGGTAACCGGACAGGGTCCTGAGCTTGGCATGTAGGTCGAAAGCCAGATTCGCGGCAATCCAGAGAGCCAGCGTTACCGGCAGCGCGACCATGAACTCGAACGCTGCCANCNCAAGCAACACCGCTANGGTAGCAACCAGTGAGCCGCCAAGCAGNGCNGCCTGCCTGGCTAGCTGACTCCGCCANGGTGTGGCGCGCCAGCGAGAACCCGGTGACACCGCAAGAAAGACAAAGAGCAGCAGCATCAGGGGCACAAAAACGGCGTTGAAATACGGCGGGCCAACCGACAGCTTTGCGCCTCCGGAGAGGGCCTCGTAGATCAACGGCTTCAGNGTGCCGTAGAGCACCGCACCCGCGGCGACGACAAGAATCACATTGTTCAGCAGAAGCAGAACCTCGCGCCCAGTCGCGGTGAAGGCAACGTCACTCTCGATCCGCCCCGCCCTCAGTGCATATAGGGCAAGCGATGCACCCACCACAACGCAGAGGAAGACCAGCATGAAGAGGCCACGCTCTGGGTCCACGGCAANCGCNTGCACGCTGGTCAACACGCCCGAACGCACCAGGAAGCCGCCCAGTAAAGAGAGCGAAAAGGCCGAGATCGCGAGCAGCACGGTCCAACTCTTGAACACGCCACGCTTCTCGCTTGCGGCCAGCGAGTGAATCAGCGCCGTACCAACCAGCCATGGCAGGAAGGATGCATTCTCAACCGCATCCCAGAACCACCAACCACCCCAGCCCAACTCGTAGTAGGCCCACCAACTCCCGAGCGTGATACCTATGGTAAGGAATGCCCAGGCGNCATTGGTCCATGGCCGCGACCAGCGGGCCCACGCCGTGTCGAGCCGACCCGACCAGAGAGTTGCCACTGCAAACGCAAACGGTACCGCAAACCCAACATAACCCATGTAGAGCATGGGTGGATGCACAATCAGGCCAAAATCCTGCAGCAGCGGATTCAGATCGCTGCCGTTGTCGGGATGTAGCGGGAGATGACGGTCAAACGGGTTNGACGTGCCAAGCATGAAGGCAAAAAANCCGCTNCCAAGCGCCCCCAGGACCGCGAGCACTCTTGCCCGCATGTCCCGGGTCAGATCCCGGGCCAGAGTGGCTACCGCAAACGTCCAAGCGCAGAGCACCAGGGTCCACAGCAGAAACGAGCCTTCATGGCCACCCCAGACGGCGGAGACCTTGTACTGCAGCGGCAGTGCGGAGTTTGAATGGCTTGCCACATAGCGCACCGAAAAGTCGTCCTGCAGGAAGTTGGTCGTGAGGCATGCAAACGCGAGTGCGCAGAAAACCAGCATCCCCGCGGACAGTGAACCCCCGCTTCCGATCCAAGTTGACCAGCCCCGCATCACCCCCACAGCAGGCATGACTGCCAGCAATATCGCGAGCACCATGGCAAGGATCAGGCTCAGATGGCCCAGCTCAGCAATCATGGCGCATACTGCCGATTGGGGACATCATCCATGCGCGGGGTAGGTTGGTTCTGCATATTCATAATGGTTACGCCCGGAANAGCATANTTGCGCAATGCTGATTCTTGCACGTCGCAATGCAAACCGCCGCCACTAAAGCCGAGCCGGCTGCACTAAAGTTGGGCTTCAGCGGAATCCAGGGCGGAGTTGCCCACTTCCCTTGCGACCGCGTCAGGAACACGGGGCGAGTTTAGCGTCGCAGCGGGCATGGGTGGCCCACCGCGATCGGCATGCGCTTTTTCCAGAGCTTTGGCAACTTCAGGCGGCATGTAGGTCTCGTCATGCTTGGCAAGCACTTGCTCAGCGATCAANGTACCGTCTGCCCCAAGCCGACCCGTTGCAATCACACCCTGTCCCTCGCGAAACAGGTCGGGCAGGATCCCCGTGTACTCAACCTGGTATTCCGCACCGGCGAGATCCCCCACACCAAAGGTGACTTTAAGGCTGGCCTTATCGCGGACAACCGAGCCAGTGAGCACCATGCCACCGGTTCTGATGGTCCGATCCGTAGGTGCCTCGCCCGCTACAATCTGCGCCGGGTCATAAAAGAGATTCATGCTCTCATCAAATGCCGTCAGCGCCAGCCCGACAGCAAGCGCGGACATCGTCGCCAGCAATCCGACCAGCAATAGCTGGTTGCGGCGGTGTGGCTTCATNGCACCAAGCCTCATTCCTGATCCTTCGCCGCAGCGTTGGCAGCTTCACGACGCAAGGCCAGCTTCTCACGGGCGAAAAAGGCCGCTCGACTGCTGCGCACCCACCACAGATTACCTGCCGCAACTGCCAATGCCAGACCATAGCTAGTCCAAACGTAGGGTCCGTGTCCCCCCATCGCCAGAAAATCTGCAACGCTCGCAAACGCCATCAGGTCTCCCTCAATAGGTCACCCACCCAGCGGGTGCGGCGCTCGGCCCACAGGATCCCCACACGCATCCGCATGATCAGCAGCACAAAGAAGAGTAGGTAAGTGCCAAGCACCATGACCAGTAGCGGCAGCCACATCTCTGGCGGCATGGCGGGCTTCTCGGTTAGCGTAAAGGTGCTGGGCTGATGCAGCGTATTCCACCAGTCAACCGAGTATTTGATGATCGGGATGTTAACGACGCCNACGATGCCCAGTACCGCGGCGGCTTTGCCACCCGCCTCCCCGTTACCGTAGGCGCCGCGCAGAGCTATNACCCCTATAAAAAGAAAGAACAGAACGAGGGTGGAAGTCAGGCGAGCNTCCCACTGCCAATACGTACCCCAGGTCGGCATACCCCAGATGGCACCTGTTGCAAGGGCCAGGAATGTGATCGATGCGCCGATGGGCGCAGCCGCGGCCAGCGCAAGGTCAGCGAGTTTCATGCGCCAGACCAGAAAGACCGTGCCGAACCCCGCCATCATNACGTAAATGGACTGAGCAAGAATCGCGGTGGGCACGTGGATGTACATGATCCGCGCACTATGGCCTTGCTGATAATCGGGGGGCGCAATCATCAGGCCCCATACCATGCCCACTACAAGGACCAGCGCGGTCATAACCCCAAGTACGGGCAGCCAGGCGCCTGTCGTTTCATAGAACCAGCGCGGCGATCCCATCCGATGGAACCACACGAGCCAGGCCGGCCGATTCGCGGTTGATGCCGAGGTTGTGGGTGAGTTCATGCACTGCCTGCTGATGATGATGCGAGTCCGGTAGTGCTGATCTGCCCTGGCGCACGCGACANAACACCGAACGANTTCCTATTTTACCAGACGACTCAGCGTCCACTAGTAATTTTGACACCTAAGGCAGCGGCAACCGGACAAAACCCCACCGCGAGCGCTAAAAGCGCGCCCAGCCATAGCAGCGGACCGTCCGCTGGCTCCGTTTTTGCCGCCGCACGCACCGCTTCCGTGCCGATAATCAGTAGTGGGACGTACAGAGGCAGAACCAGAATNCCGAGAAGGACGGANCCCGCCCGCAAACCTACCGTCAGAGCCACGCCCACCGAGCCCAGTAGGCTGAAAACCGGCGTTGCGAGCAGCAGAGCCAAGACCAAAGTAAATAGTGCCGACTCCGGCAATCCAAGCGTCAGTGCCAGCAAGGGCGCTAATACAACCAGCGGCAAACCCGACAACACCCAGTGCGCGAGAGCTTTGCCTAACATGATGAGAAACAGCGGCTGCGTGCCTANGACCATCTGCTCGAGCACCCCCGACTCATGGTCAGCACGAAGCATCACGTCCAGCGATAAGAGCGTTGCCAGCAGTGCCGCAACCCAGAGCACACCGGGCGCCGCCGGCGCCAGCTCACTAAGTACCGGGCTCACACCCAAGGGGAACAGCGTTACCACCACTACGAAGAATACTAGCGCGTTCAGCACCTCACCAGGCTCGCGAAAAGCAGCCGCCAGATCCCGTCGCAATACCGCNAGCACTATCACAGCGACACACGCCTGATNTCGGCGCGCAGCGGCACTTCCTGATGTGTTGTAAACACAACCGTACCGCCATCAGCCACATGGCTATCGATCCGCTCACTAAGGCGCGCAACGCCGGTCCTGTCGATGGCTGCAAACGGCTCATCGAGCAACCAAACGGGCGGAGATGGTAGGTACAGNCGTGCAAGGGCAATGCGTTTGGTCTGACCTGCCGAGAGCTCTCCGGCAAACGTATCCTCGTAGCCAGCGAGGCCGGTAGCGCCGAGGGNAGTCAGCAACGCTTTGCGNCTGCATGCGGTCTCGTCAAGCTGGAGCAGCCATTGCAGGTTTTCGGCCGCCGTGAGGGCACCACGCACCCCAGGCTTGTGACCCAGATAGAGGCGGCGTGACTCCATGGGCCAACGAATGACCCCGGCATAGTCGGTAAACAGATCTGCCATGCACCGNAGCAGAGTAGTTTTGCCGGAGCCATTAGGACCCTCAATTTGGATGACATCACCAGCATCGNCCTGAAACGTCAGGCCCTCGAACAGCAGTCGTTCACCCCGTTCGCAGGCCAAGGATTCGACGTTGATAACTGAGTTCTGAGCGGACACCGGGTGCTGCAATCATGAGCGTNTCTCTATTCAGCCTCATTTATGGTCACGTTTGCAAAGGCCAGGCGCAAAGACTGAAGCAATGAGCAGAAACCAGGCNTCGTGAGGCACGAAGCCGTCCGCTGAGCCTGANNGCTCACCNACCATGCCATTTTGACTAAATCGATGCATGCTCGCGCGGTTGGATTTCGCCCGCGGCTAGCTCAATGCAATCAAGCTCGTAGTCGATGTCGATCCCGGCTGTANCTGTTTCCACAGCGTCCGATGCGATGTCCACGGCAATGGAATCCTCAAGCATCACTGCTGCATCTTGTATCCGCTCGACGGACTCACATACGTTCTACGCGTCGCCATTGCTNCCCAGCAGCTNATATCGTAACCGACCCGGCTCGAGACGATGCCAACGACGCGTCGTCACCACCCGCTGTACAANAGCAGCAANGTAGGAGCTAATCCCGCAGATCGCCACCCCAGTAGCTGCGTGGCAGAGCTACCCGGCATCACGCTGCTCTCCCGGTTCGCGGAAGATCCGCTGGACCTTTTCGGGGAGTGTTCCAGCGGTCACGGTTTGACCACACATCCGTCAACACACCCTTCGGCCGCAGTCACAANNTGNTCACGTTCCGCCTCCGAGGTCACCAGNAANACGCTTCGTTCGACAAACTCAGCCGATCCTCACCNACCGCAGCAGCTCAATTCGAATCATGCCGGGCATGTTCCAATCCATAACCAGAGAGTGGTATTGCCCGGACTGCGGCATCGGCACCGCCGTTACGCNACCGTCTGTGTTCTCGCATAATAGGTCCTGCGGTGAACCTTTGATGATCCAGCGCACGATGGAGAAGTCGCCTGCCANCAGCAANGTTCACCTAGTGCCAAACTTCGACATGGGTCGAAATACACGCTGAAGCAAACGTTTCAGGGCTGGNGCCGCGCCTCAAACGTGCGGAGCCGTAGCAAATCCTCNGGGGTATCCACATCCCATAACACGGGCAGTTCCTTGTGCCGCCAGCCTAATGCGGTCAGGCGTATGCGCGTGGCGTCGAGCACCCTTGGCGTACTCCAGGCTATGTCTTCAAACAACCTTGGCTCAGGACGGGTCAATCCTATTAGCACGTAGCCGCCATCCTCGGCGGGTCCGAGCACGGCATCATGGTCATCGAGTGCTGCGAGCGCGGCCCTCAGATAGTGCTCATCGAGCGCCGGAATATCCGTACCGATNAACACGGCCCGATCCACGCCNGGCTGTGCAAGAGCGGTAGCGAGCGCATGCGCCATGCGTTCACCAAGATCTCTACNTCGCTGNGGAAATCGCGCGTCCGAGGGCATCGCNGTGGCGTGCCTGCCAAAGAATGAGTGTCCTGTATCGCCCGCAATCCAGAGTTGAGCGGGCGCCAGACTGCTCCCAGTCACCATNCCAATCGTGCCTGCTACCAAACGCTCGTACAACGCCAGAGCACGATAGGCGCCAATCGCCGGCGCAAGCCGCGTCTTGACCTGCCCTACCTCGGGCGCGCGNCCAAATATCAGAATCCGCGCGTTNGGGAACGCAGANTCAGATGTCACCGCTATCAGTTCCGCCACGCTCACTTGCCACCGACCACAGATATTGAGGCGCCCGAAGGGCTGCCAGTCTGGTGTAAAACAAACCCATGCTCCTGCTTGGCGACGCCACAGTCCTCGACCGCATTAACGATACTGCGTCACCAGCTTTTCTGCAGGGACACCCAGAAAGTAAAGCAGACGCAACCGCCACATAAGCAACACTGTCCGCAGCACACCCTGGATCTCCCAACGGCGGCTGGATGTCAGCACCCGCGCCCGGGAGCAAAACGGGCGAGACAGCCGCAGCAGGCGCGCCGAGAGTTCAACGTCTTCCATCAACGGGATGCGGCTAAATCCACCCGCGAGGTCAAACGCCTCACGCCGTACAAAGAGCGCCTGATCTCCAGTCGCAATGCCCGTCAGGCGGGATCGATAGTTCATGAACCACTCGATGATACGCAGCCCCCGCGCCGATCCTGACAGTCGCACGTCGAACCTCCCCCAGAGCTGCCGGCCGTCTGCAAAGCGAGCCAACTGATTCTCTGCAGCGAGGGGCAGTGCGGTATCCGCGTGCAGAAACAGCAGGATGTCACCCTGCGCCAGATCTGCGCCAATCGACTGCTGCAGTGCCCTGCCTGGCGGCGAACTCACAACCCTAGCTCCTGCCTCGGCCGCTGCTGCTGGCGTGCCATCTGTGCTACCGCCGTCCACCAAGATGACCTCGCGAGGATTGAGCGAAACAAGGCGCCGGATAGCGCCGGAGATGATCTCAGCTTCATTCAATACCGGCATGATGACCGATACGCGCGACAGCGCCGGAACGGAGTCAGTGGGCTGCGACACTCGACCCTTCCAACGCTCCGCCACAGCTGCTCCCCTGACCGGCGGTGCAACCGTAACAGTGCTCACCAACTGCAATTGGATTTTCCGCGAGATCCATCGTCATCAGCTCAGACAGGTGGGTGCGCTCACGATCTGTTGCAACCAACGGCATCGATAGCATCTGGTTGAAGTCGCAGTCATAGACATAGCCTTCGTAGTCGACGCTGATGAGGCTCCGACACATGACGTTGTCGAGATTGGCCTCGGAGAACGAGTCCCGCAGCAGCGACATGTACTCAGCATATTGACCTTTTGCCAGCAGCCGGGCACCAAACCGACTAATTGGCATGTTCGCAAGCGCATAAAGCTCATTGAATACGATGCCGTGATCGGCGACAAGCTCGCGTTTGTAGTCTTCTTCGAGTCCCGCCTGGGCGGGTGGCAAAATCGGCGCATCCGGGTTGTATACGAGATTCAACACGAGCCCAGACCTCGGCTGTCCATACCCCACCGCGTTCAAGGCCTTCAGTCCCGCGATACTATCCTGATACACGCCTCGTCCGCGCTGGGCGTCGACGTTTTGCTCCTGGTAACAAGGCATGCTCGCCACCACCATAACGTCGTGGTCGGCAAAGAACTGCGGTAGACATTTGTAGCCAGGCTCGACAAGAATAGTTGGATTACAACGATCGATGAACTTCACGCCGAGTGCTGATGCTGTTTCGACCAGATAGCGGAAATGCGGGTTCATCTCGGGTGAACCGCCGGTCACATCGAGCATTCCGATGTTGTTGGAGCAGACGAAGTCGAGCAACAGGTCTATCGTTTCACGGGACATCAGTTCGGTCCGGGCTGGACCTGCGTTAACGTGGCAATGAGTACAAGAAATGTTGCACAGATAGCCGAGATTGGCCTGCAAGGTCGTTAGACTCGCGCGCTTGATCTTGGGAAAGTCTGTCTCAAGCAGCAGCGGCCGGGTGTCACGCATGGCTTTCTCCCTTTTTGGAACGATTATCAGCCGAAGATAGAATTTACGCCACGCCTGACAGGACTCTTAAAGCAAGAAAGGAAGGCCGTGACTCCTGTTCTGATCTTCCCTCGTCGCTTTCGCCTAGAATCATTGCAGTGCGCAGACAGGAGTCGCCCATGAATTATCGAACCCGCGTTGCCGGGGCATTCAGTGACACCGCCGAGGCACGCAGGGTCGCAAGTTCGCTTGCCGGAACCCTCATCCACGACCCTCGCAAGTCTACCGAACACCTGCCATTTGCAGCGATCGTTCTTGCTGATCCAGACCGGCTCAGCGCGGTCACCCGCCCAGCGGACGTCGCTGCATGGATCGTATGTGAACGCACTGTGCGCCGACGGCCCGAAGCCCGACCCGCTGAAAATGGCGCCGCGTTACCGGGCGTCATTGGCCTCTTCCCGCTAGTGGCGAACCCTGCACTGAGCCCAGACGCGGCCGACGCCCACTGGCGAGATCACCACGCACCACTCGCGCTCGAAATCCACGAGGTCATGACACACTACCGCCAGCTATGTGTGATCCAGCATCTACACGGACTGGCGCTCGACGGCATTGCACTCTGCGGTACCGCAACGGCAGAAGACTTGCGGGAGCGGTTTTTTCGAGATGCAGACGGCCGCCGAGCGATCCTACGCGACATCGCTAGTTTTGCAGATACAGAAAAATCGCCCCGCCGACTGATCGCTACCGAGACTGAGTTTGGGTAATGCGGAGGGGGGTGCGTTGTCAGCTCTGCCGAGCGAACCGGGTACGCCAAACGTCCAGCAGTGCCGCAGCAACGATCACGGCTCCTGTGATCACGCGTTTCGAAGGTTCCGAAGCACCTACTGAGGCAAGCCCAGTCTGCAGTACCGCAATGATCAACACGCCGATGAACGTATTAATCACAGAGCCACGCCCGCCCATGAGGCTGGTGCCACCAATCACCGCNGCGGCNATGGCNGACAGCTCAAGACCAATCGCAGCATTGGGGTCCGCGCTCGCAAGTCGGCTAGTCTGAGCGACCGCAGCTAGCGCACACAGTATTCCGGAGATGCCAAAAACCGCGACCCGATAGGGCCGGGTGTTGATGCCCGACATGCGCACAGCCTCCTNGTTGGTACCAATCGCGACGATGTAACGACNGAAAACTGTGCGCGTCACAAGCAAGTGCGCAAGCACCACTACGGTGATCGCAACCACAAACGATAAAGAAACACCCACGAACGGCAGCGCTTCTGCAAACACCTCAACCTTCTGCCCAATGTACTTGGTCTGCGAGTCGCTGATCAGATACGCGCCCCCGCGAGCAATCTCCAGCATGCCGAGCGTGACAATGAAAGAGGGCAAACCTGCCAGCACCGTGATGGTTCCACTGAGTAGCCCACACGCAAGCCCGGCCAGCAGCGCAAGCGACAGGGCCACCGTGAGTGGCGCGCCGGTATCCACCATCAGTACACCCACCACCGCTGAACATAGCGCCAGCACCGAGCCCACCGACAGATCAATACCACCGCTGATCAACACCAGCGTCATGCCCACGGCAATCAAAGTTAGATCAGGAATCTGGTTGGCAATCGAGACGAGGGTGCGCGCAGAGAAGAACGCATTGCTTAAGATGCCAAACAGCAGCACCAGCAGCGCCAACGCGCTCAGCAGGCCTATGCGNTCGACTAGCACTTGCCGGGTCATCGCCAATGAGCTTAGCCCCATCATTTTTCAGCGTCCAAACGGGCTGCGCCTTGATGTTCAAACGCCGCCTCAACAATGATCTGACGAGACCAATTGCGCTGGTCAAACCGGGCCACAACCTGCCCGCCCGCATATGCAAGGATGGTGTCGCAGGTTGCGATGAGCTCATCAATGTCGCTCGACACAATCAAGACCCCCTTGCCTCTGCGCGCCAGTTCTTCAAGCATGTGATGAATACGCTGGCGTGCAGCCACATCTATCCCCCGNGTAGGCTCATCCAAAAGGAACAGGTCTGCGTCCACCTCAAGCCAGCGAGCGAGTGCAAGCTTTTGCTGATTGCCGCCGCTCAATTCGCCCGCAGGCTGCTCCAAATGTCGATAGCGAGCCTGCAGCTCTTCAAGCCGGGCGGACGTGCGTTCACGTTCTCGAGCCAGATCAATGAAGCCATAGCGGGTCGGGACCGCGGCCAGCGATGCATTCACGCGAACGGATTGTTCCAGCAGAAGGCCGTCGGTCTTACGGTCCTCCGTAAGCATGACGACACCTCCGGCAACCGCTTCACCGGGATGGCGAAATGGCATCCGTGTCTGCCCTTTGATACGAATCTCGCCAGCTTCAGCAGCGTCCGCCCCGTACAGCACACGGAGCATTTCACTGCGACCGGACCCGACGAGTCCCGCAATGCCGACCCGCTCACCCCTGTGGACCGTGAGGCCGGCGCCGCGAACCACATCACCGCGAACCATGCCGCGAGCTTCAAACAGCACTTCCGCCGAGTAAGTAGCGGCACGCGGGCCTGGGTCGGTCAATTCTTCGCCCACCATGAGCTGGACCATTTTGCGGTTGTTCACCTCATGAATGGCGCCATTTGCGACCAGCCTGCCATCGCGCAATACCGACCAGCGATCACACAGCGCGCGGACCTCATCGAGGCGATGAGAGACATAGAGCACCGCGACACCCTGCCGCTTGAGATCACGCACTTGTGCGAAAAGGACCTCTGCTTCGCTGTCAGTCAACGCAGCAGTTGGTTCGTCCAGAATCAGAAGCTGGCATTGCTTACCAAGTGCAGCGGCGATCTCAACCAGTTGCTGCATCCCGACGCCCAGTTGAGCAACGGGCGTACCGGGGTCGAGGTCCTCGAGCCCCACCCGGGCAAGCAGCTCGCGCGCCCGCGTGACCAGCGCCGGGCGGTCAATCCAGCCAAACCGCGAGGGAATTTCACTCAGCAGCAGGTTCTCTGCCACATCTAGCGTGCCAATCAGATTCAGATGTTGCTGAACGATTTGCACCCCAGCCCGCTCTGCTTGCGCCTTGTTGGTAGGCACAAACAGACTCCCGCCGACCATCAGCCTGCCTGCTGTTGGTCGGACCAGACCCGCCAGGATACCGCACACGGTACTTTTGCCAGCACCGTTGGCCCCAAGCAACGCGTGAATCTCGCCAGCAGCAACCTCCAGATCGAAGCCGTAAAGCACGCGCTCCACATAGTCTTTCGAGACACCAGATACCACAAGGGCTGGTGGGCGTGATGTCGACAGGGGCGCCAACGGGTCAGTTGCCGAGCGTCTCACGGGTGATGAGGGCCACGGGCGTTTCGCGGTCAGCCAGCTGCTGGTCAGGGTTTGCGAGCAACGTAAGCGCGTAATCGATGCCAAACGCGGCGAGCTTTCCCGCAAACTGATCCGCCGTTGCAAGAATCTGCCCGGCCCGAATGGCGTCCTGCACAGCGCTGATATTGTCGAAACCCACAACGAGAATTTCCCCGGTACGACCAGCGGACTTCACCGCGGCCATCGCCCCAAGGGCCATACTGTCATTGGCGGCCAGAACCGCTTTAACGCTGACGTGTTCGGCCAGCATAGAGGTTGTGATCCTGTTGGCGGGTGCCATCTCCCAGTTCGCCGTCTGCGAATCAACCACGTTGATACCGGCAGCATGCATGGCATCTTCAAACCCGAGTTTGCGTTGTACAGCATTGAAGGACGTCCGTGTGCCCTCAAGAATGACAACCGAGTCGGCGTCATCCAGCAACTGCGCGAGGTGTTCACCCACCTTACGCGCCCCAACTCGATTATTAGGGCCAACGAACGGGATCGTGAGCCCTTCTGCGGCCAACACCTCGTCATCCAGCTTGTTGTCGATGTTCACGACGACGATGCCGGCTGCGGTGGCTCGCCGCAAAGCCGGCGCAAGCGCTTTCGAATCTGCTGGCGCGATCACGATAGCCGCAGCACCGCGGGCAACCATTTCGTCGACCAACGCTACCTGGCGAGCCAGGTCTCGCTCATCCTTGATGCCGTTCACGATCAGATCGTAGGCATCGGAGTTACTTGCCTGATGGGCTTCAGCCCCTTTTGCCATGGTTGCGAAAAACTCGTTCGCCAGCGATTTCATGATGAGCGCGATGGTAGGCTTGGCCAGCGCTGCGGCACCAGGCTCCCCAGCCGGTTTTTCTGCAGGCTGATCCGGGCTACATCCAAGCAACGCCGTCAGACAGATGGCTGTCAGGGCAAGCCGCACTGATTGCAGCAGCGTTTGACGGCATCGAATTACGCGCATCGAAGTTCCTTAGTGTTGTAGGTTCGTTTTCCCATTAACGCCTTCGTAATTTTGCCAGGCACCTGCAGCAACAGGTTAAGACGTCAGTTTCTCTGCGGGATCACCCAAGTATCCCCCCGGATTTTCCCGCCCAGGTCCTTGCGCACCACCCGGTCAACGATGGCGAGCCCAGTCTCCGCCATCGCCGGGAAGGTGTCGATACCATCCGGCACCGGGAATCCGCGACGAGTGCGGTGAATGTTGAAGCGGTCGGAAAAGCGTTGACCAAAGGCATCTTCAAGCCCACTGCGCCCATCCATGAAACCCAGCAGCCCACCCCAAGTAGCAGCCGGGTTGTCGGAGTCCCAGCCAGCCAGCACAGCAATTTTCACAGTTTCCTTGAAGTCACCTTCGCCGTACAACAGGCTGACGATACTCGCAGCAAAGTTGATTCCTGCTGCAAAGCAACCGTTACAGAAGATCTGCCGCGCGGTCACGTCGTAGTTGTCCGCTCCCTCGATCTGATAACGGACGTACAGCTCATCACGCACCGACTCCCAGGGAATGCCAGCCTCGTAACGGGTCTTGACGAAGTCATACATCTTCGCGGTATAGGTTTCGTCAGGCAGGTGCGCGCGTGCCCGCTCTACCATCCACAGGATCTGCTCTCTCCGCGGCCGCTCTCTGTCGACCACAGGCGCCAGGGCATAGAGGATGACGTAAAACTCTGCCGCCAGCGCCGCATCGGCCCGCGCTGTTACGCGGATGGGCAGATGCGCCAGTTCCAATGCGACGTCGGGGCGCCCAGGTGCGTAGAAGCCAAAAATTTCGGTCGTGAGCTGCGCGTCGATCATGTCGTAGAAGTGGTTCTTCGCCGGATCACTGGTAGCCGGTGGCACGGCGCTTTCTGCAACCATCAGATCGTGAGCCTGCTGATTCGAGACCCAGAGAAAGTTCTCACCCTTGCCGTCAGTACCTTTGTGTGGGGATTCGGCATCGGTCCAGATGTGCGTCAGCCAGCCGTCCCGGATCTGCTCGCCCGTCAGTTTAGTGTTAGGCCCTGTGGCCACCAAATGCTGGTAGATGTACTCAATGTCCGTGTCGTCATCAGCGCCCCAGATCTCATCAGGCCCACGTACGACCCAGTCGATGGTCTCGGTAAGGTCCTTGCGAGTGTGGCCAAAGAAGCTGGGTTGATCCGGTTTGCCCCAGTCATGACGTGTGTAGAAGATGCCGCTAACACCCTTGCCACCCACCTTATCCATCTCCGTGACAAGGCCTGTCCAGTTGGCGATGCACTGGCCAAGCCAGAAGCCCTGCAGGGACTCGGCGTATTCGGTCCGGGACAACGTGATCGCGTGATCGTCCGCAACCACCGGCAGTGCAAACACAAGCGACAACAACGCGGGCGACAGCAACCGACCGATTCGCGAGGGCAGTTCAGACATGGTTCTTCCATCTCGTATAAGAGGGACAGAATTAGACCATAGATCGACCGCGCCAAAGGAAAACTGTCCGCGGCGTCTAAGCCACATTTAAGCCCTGGGCCCTTGCGCGCTTCCCACGGCTTCTAAATAACGCCCAGACGACCGCCATCGCCTCGTTCTTGATCGCGTAGCCGTCATGAACGGGCCCGCGGAACCCACATCGAGATGAACAGATCGAAAGAACGAACGCTACTTTAGGCACGTCCTCTGGCTGCATCCAACACTGGCGTACCTGGCAAGTGACGTCCTGGCACCTCGAGCAAACCGTTGACGAACCCTCGCCTGAGCGACACGATGTCGCTTATGGATGGTCTTGCAGGCCACCAAGTCCTGTAGCCGTGCGAATCTAGCAGACGGTTCGACCCATCTTCCTCAAGACCGGAGCAACCATGAGCGCGATCAAGGTCAGCGATCTCACCAAGGTGTATCAGGTACCTGTCCGCGAAGCGGGGATAAAAGCCGCACTCCGCTCGCTCGTCCACCGTGAAAGTCGCGATGTGGTCGCGGTGCGCCCCATCAACTTTAAGATTGGTGAGGGAGAAATTGTAGGTTTCCTCGGTCCGAACGGCGCCGGCAAGACCACGACGATCAAGATGCTCTCGGGCCTTTTGCACCCCACTTGCGGGGTTGCCGAGGTACTGGGCTACACCCCTTCAGAGCGTCACTACGACTACTTGCGGCAGATTACCCTAGTGATGGGCAACCGCAACCAGCTCATGTGGGACATACCTGTCATTGATTCATTCGAGCGTAACCGAGTGATTTACAACATCGGGAAATCGCGCTTTACGGAAACGCTTGGAATTCTCACTGATCTGCTAGACCTTGAAGAACTCATCAACAAGCCCGTACGCAATCTGTCACTCGGCGAGCGAATGAAATGCGAAGTGGCAGTTGCCCTGTTGCACGAACCCCGGGTTTTGTTTTTGGATGAGCCCACCATCGGGCTGGACGTGACAATGCAGCGCAAGCTGCGTGCCTTCATCCAGGATTACAACGAACGCACCGGCGCAAGCGTGCTGCTGACGAGTCACTACATGGCGGATGTTGAAGCCCTCTGCAAACGGGTCATCATCATCCACCACGGTAGCGTTCTGTTCGACGGCGACCTCAGCGAACTTGTGGAACGCTTTACGGCGTACAAAACCGTCAGCATAAAGCTGAGCGCGCCCGCAGACGGCCTGGAGCGGTTTGGTGAGGTCCTGACGGCATCTGCCGAAGCCGCCGTGTTACGCATCCCAAAGACACAAGCGCCGCAGGTCACCGCAGACCTGCTGCACCGCTACGAGGTTAGCGATCTCAGCGTCGAAGACCCTTCCATAGAAGCTGTGATTGACGCGGTGTTTTCCAGCCAACGCGATGGCGAGCAACAACTCGATTTGGCTAACGCAACGCGGGCTTCAGACTGATGCGTGGCCCAGGCTACTTCTCGAGGCTATACAAGGCATTCTTCACGGCTTCGATCCTGGGGAACATCCAATACCGCGCGTCTGGGGTGATCTGGATGATCGGCGGCATCCTCGAGCCCACCATTTTCCTGATCGTCTGGTCGCAGGTAGCCGAAGCCCGAGGTGGCAGCGTCGAAGGCTTCACAGCCGGCTCGTTTGCCGCCTACTACATCGTGCTGATGCTAGTGAACCACCTAACCTTCAGCTGGATCATGCAGGTGTTCCAGTTCCGCATTCAGTTTGGCGGACTCTCCTACGAACTGCTACGCCCCATCCACCCGATCCACGGGGACATCTCCGACAATTTGGCCTACAAGCTAGTCCAGATGGTAGTGATGCTGCCCGCACTGGGCATACTCGTGTGGTTGTTTGAGCCGGACTTTAAAGTTGAAACAGGCGTGGTCCTCCTCGCCATGCCAATCATCGGGCTTGCGTTCATCACACGCTTCCTGCTCGAGTGGACACTAGCCCTGGTGGCGTTCTGGACGACGCGCGTCGCTGCCATCAACCAGACATACTTCGCCGTGATGATGTTTCTCTCCGGCCGGGTCGCGCCCTTGGCGCTAATGCCGGTATGGCTGCAGGACGTCGCCACCGCCCTGCCGTTTTATTACGTAGTGGCCTTCCCAGTGGAGGTGATTACCGGTCGGGTCGCCGGCACCGAAATCCTAGACCGCGTGCTCGTACTTGGCATCTGGTTCCTGCTGGCACTCGCCCTGATGAACTTCGTCTGGCGCCGGGCAGTCCGAAACTTCTCCGCGGTGGGCGGCTGATGGGCAGGCTCCTGGTACTTACAAAGATGTTTGTGCGGATAGGCGCCATGAACGAAATGGCCTACCGCGCGAATTTCTGGATTCAGTTGTTTGAGTCCATCCTAGGAGCGGCGACCGCACTGGCCACGGTAGCCGTCGTGTTCAGTCAGACCGACAACCTGGGCGGCTGGACGCGAAGCGAACTGACGAGCCTGCTTGGCATTTACTTTGTTGTACTTGGCTCAATCAACTTGGTCATCGCACCAAGCCTAAACCGATTCATGGAGCAAGTCGTCGACGGCACACTAGACTTCACACTGACCAAGCCAGCCGACTCGCAGGTTCTTGTGAGCATTCACGAGTTCCGCCTGTGGAAAATCCTCGATATCCTGCTGGGGCTGACGGTACTCGCAGTTGGCCTTTCGGGCCGCGCAGAAACGGTCGGTTGGCTGGATGCGATCGCGCTTGCCATTGCCCTCGCCGCAGGTGGCGCCATCATCTACAGCTTCTGGATGGTCCTCGCGACACTTGCCTTCTGGTTCATCCGCATCGAGAACATCACTCAGATCTTCTGGGCCATGTACATCGCAGGGCGTTGGCCCATTGGCATCTACCCCACATGGCTCAAGTGGATACTCACGCTCGTGGTGCCGATCGCCTTTGCGGTAACAGTGCCTGCAGAAGCGGTATCGGGACGGCTGGAGCTAATGAATCTCGCCGGCGCAGTAGGATTGGCTGCGATATTCCTGTTTGTTTCTCGCAGGTTCTGGCTGTTTGGAGTGAAGTTCTATTCCGGGGCGTCGGCCTGACCGAGCGGTGACGCACAAGATCAGGCCAGAACCTACCGACCGATTTGGCCTCGTGCCTTCACTTATCGATACTCGCGAACACCGTGACGAATCAGAGTAAGCAGGCCGCCAGGACGTTGAACGCTCACCACCGTTGCGGTCGGTAGCCCTTACTGGCTCAAGCGCTACAATACGCCACGCGCCCTGGTAGCTCAGTTGGATAGAGCATCCGCCTCCTAAGCGGAGGGTCGCAGGTTCGACTCCTGCTCAGGGCGCCACTAACTCCTTGTTTAATTTTATTTTATTTTACCGCAGAAAAAGAAAAAAATTCGTATTTTCTGAGGGT
>PAWP01000011.1 GCA_002714125.1 Gammaproteobacteria bacterium | reverse complement strand
AATTGCCTGCAAAATTAATTTTTTAGCGTAGATTCCTCAATTAAATTATTTGCACTGGTACTAAAGGTGTTATTTGATGCTCCCGGAATGATCGTGTGATAATGCAGGTTCAGGTCAACAACGACAGTCCGCACCTGGCCACCAACGACGCAACTTGCATTTCGACCCGGGCGATTCAAACATCGATGTTCTTGGACGATGGCGATAAAGTGGTACTGGCCGGGATCTATACCAGTCTCGAAAGTGCCAACGCTGCGGGTGTACCGTTCCCTTCCGAGTTGTCCGTGGCTGACGGGGTGTTCCGGCAGCGCGACTAGCGCCATGAACAGCTTCAGTTGTTGAGGTTCATCAGTCTGCGATTCCTGAAGGGCTTCATCTGTTCGAGGTAGTCCACGCGCTGGCAAGGATCGGAGTTTCTGGTGGTGGGTGAAGAGTTAGCGGGCTGTGACATACCGGAAGCTGGCGCTGACGAGGCGGATGCACTTGAACCTGTGCCCGAACCCCAGCCCGCAATCCTGCAGGCGCGAAGTGTTTTTCTGGTGGGCCCGATGGGTGTCGGGAAGACAACTGTTGGCCGGTTGCTCGCCTTCGATCTTGGCCTTGAATTCATCGATTCTGACGCTGAGATAGAGGCGCGTACAGGCGCGGACATACCGTGGATCTTCGATGTCGAAGGCGAGGCCGGGTTTCGTAAACGTGAAACCGAGGTCATCGATGACTTGAGTCAGCGTAAGGGGGTACTCATTGCAACGGGTGGAGGTGCCGTACTGGCGGACATCAATCGCGAGCGCCTCGCAGCACGAGGTGTGGTGGTATACCTCGAAACGTCGGTTGATACCCAGATGAAACGCACCGAGCGTGATAAAAAGCGTCCGCTTCTCCGCAGTGACTTGCCCACCTCGGCGCAGCGCAAAGTCCTTGAGGACATGAAGCGCGTGCGTGATCCCCTCTATCTAGCCGTTGCACACATTTCGGTGTGCGTGGGCGATCTTAATGGTCGCAGCCTGGTGAACACGATCAAAGAGAGGTTGGTCCAGGGCGGCTGGCTGCGGGTCCAGTAGCCCACTGACTGTTGACGCAATGTTAGGCTCGCGTTGCCAGGCCAGTGTGCAATGTGGCGCGCTACTCGCCTTGCGAGGCCTATCACTCCAACACCAAACTGAAGGCGCGGTTGCGCCCAGAAGGGCAACAACGTGATTGAAGACATATATCTCGACCTTGGTGCGCAGGGCTATCACATTAGCATCGGCCCAGGGATCCTGGGTAGTGCCGCGCTTGCTCAGTGGGCGGACGAGCAGGCGCTAATTGTGACTACGGAATCGATCGCACCGCACTACCTTGAGCGCGCGCGCATCTCGCTTGCCGGAGTCACCCAGGTTGACACGATCATCCTCCCGGATGGTGAAGCTGCAAAGACCCTTGAATCGATCAACCGCATCATCACCACTTTGCTGGAGCGGGGACACAAACGTGGGACAACGCTGTATGCGTTGGGTGGGGGTGTGGTCGGAGATATGACTGGATTTGCGGCCGCCTGTTTCCAGCGCGGCGTAGCGTTTGTGCAGATTCCGACCACACTTCTGGCACAGGTCGATTCGTCCGTCGGAGGTAAGACGGGTGTAAATCACCCCCTTGGAAAGAACATGATTGGGGCATTTCATCAGCCTCGGGGTGTATTGATCGACACGGACACGCTCGCCACGCTGCCACGCCGGGAGCTGATGGCCGGTATGGCGGAAGTTATTAAACACGGGATGCTTGCTGATGCGGAGTTGTTTGCCTGGCTTGAGGACACGATGGACAACCTGATGCAGCTGGATGTTGCGTCGATGGTTTACGCAATCAAACGGAATGTTGAGATCAAAGCCAGCGTGGTGGCACAGGACGAAAAGGAATCTGGGCTGCGTGCCATCCTGAATCTCGGTCATACCTTTGGGCACGCTATCGAAACCGCAATGGGTTATGGCCGGTGGGTGCACGGTGAAGCTGTCGGTGCAGGATTGGTCATGGCAGCTGATCTATCCTACCGACTGGACAGGATTGATCTCAAAACGGCAAAGCGCGTCCGCGCGCTGGTCCAGCGGGCCGGCTTGCCAGTGCGACCTCCGGAGTCATTGGGTGCTCAGGAGATGCGGGTACTGATGGCAAGAGACAAGAAAGCCAATACTAGCGGCATACGTTTCATCCTGCTTCGAGACCTGGGTAAGGCCGATATTGTCGACGACGTGCCGGAGACGCTGCTGATGGAAACGCTCATGGCGGGGGACGGCTTGTGTGCATGAGTGCATGCCGGCTCTGGGGATGGGCTCGGAAGCTGACCTGGTCCCAACGCGTTGTGAATCAGAGCAGGCTTGTGCGTCCCATTAGATCACGGTCAATTTCCCTCGCGGCCTCACGGCCTTCGTTGATGGCGCGCACTACCAGTGACTGCCCACTGCGACAGTCCCCGGCGGCATAAACGCCCTCGCGCGTCGTGCGATAGGACTGGCGGTCTGCAAGGTAGTTGCTGCGCGGGTCGTACTCGATCTCGAGCGGGTCGCTGACGTAACGTTCCGGTCCAAGATATCCCATCGCAAGGAGTACTAATTCGGCCTCCCAGGTTTTTGTGGTGCCTTCAACTTCCTGCATTTGATTGTCGACATTGANGGTAACGATGCCCGTCAGGTTGCCCGCGGCATCACGCAAAAACTCTTTGGCCGAGATCTGATACTCACGCGGGTCGCTACCGTATTTCGCCGCCGCCTCTTCGTGGCCGTAGTCGACGCGGTAGACCCGAGGCCACATAGGCCAGGGGTTGTTGAGTGCGCGTTCCGCAGGTGCTTTTGGCATGATCTCAAAGTTCACAAGAGACTTGCAGCCGTGGCGCATTGAGGTGCCCACGCAGTCTGTTCCCGTATCGCCTCCGCCNATAACGATGACGTTCTTGCCTTTTGCGGACAGATAGTTGCCGTCAGCGTGCTTTGAGTCTAGNAGNCTGCGNGTGTTGGGCCGCAGGAAGTCCATCGCGAAATGGACGCCGTCGCCTTCTCGCCCCGANATCGGNAGGTCCCGGGGATTTGTAGCTCCGGTGGTGAACAGCACNGCATCATTCTCGGCGAGCAACGTNTGAATGTCCGCATCGANACCCACATCAGTGTTCGTCTGGAACGTCACGCCCTCATCCCGCAGCAGGTTCACCCGACGGTCTACGATCGACTTGTCGAGCTTCATGTTCGGGATGCCGTACATGAGCAGGCCCCCAACCCGGTCGGCACGTTCGTAGACAGTGACATTGTGCCCGGCTTTGTTGAGCTGCGCGGCTGCCGCGAGGCCTGCCGGACCTGAACCTACAACGACGACAGTTTTGCCAGTCTGCCGTTGTGGGGGTTCGGGCATNACCCAGCCTTCGTCGAANCCTTTNTCGACGATGGCGCACTCGATGTTCTTGATCGTCACCGGCGGGTTTGTGATCCCCAATACGCACGCACCTTCACACGGCGCAGGGCAGACACGGCCCGTGAACTCAGGGAAGTTGTTGGTTTTGTGCAAGCGGTCGAGCGCNTCACGCCAGCGTCCGCGGTACACCAGGTCGTTCCACTCCGGGATCAGGTTGTACACGGGGCAGCCCGTATCAGGTGGCGCGCTCACGGAGGACTGGCAGAACGGTACCCCGCAGTCCATACAACGAGCACCCTGCTCCTGCAGCCNGTCCTCGTCTCGATCGGTGTAGATCTCATCGAAATCGAGCACGCGNACCATGGGCTCGCGATAAGATGCAGCCCTGCGCTCGTANTCCTTGAATCCGGTCGTTTTACCCATGAGGCATTATGTTCCGTTTCGCGCCGTTCACCCGGCAGCAAGTTCCATCAAAACCCGCTTATAGTCGTGCGGCATGACCTTGTGGAAGTGGGCAAGCTGGGCGTCAAAGTCGCTCAGAATCTCGCTTGCCACGGTCGAGCCGGTATATCTGCGGTGGTTCTCTATCAGGCGACGCAGTTCTGATATGTCTTCGGCGGCATCCATGGGTTCGAGTTCGAACGTACCGTNATTGACCTTCGAGCGGAAGCTGCCGTCACGATCCCATACGTAGGCGATACCGCCGCTCATCCCTGCACCGAAGTTCCGCCCAGTATCGCCGAGGATCACTGTGCGCCCGCCGGTCATATACTCACAGCCGTGATCGCCTATGCCTTCCACAACNGCGGTTGCACCGCTGTTACGAACGCAGAAGCGCTCGGCCGCGATACCGCGAAAGTAGGCTTCGCCTGATGTCGCGCCGTAAAGGGCGACATTGCCAATCAGAATGTTGTCTTCCGCGTTGAAGGAACTTGTNTTCGGNGGATAGATGATCAGCTTGCCTCCTGACAGGCCCTTGCCGACAAAGTCATTGGCATCGCCTTCCACTTCGATCGTGACGCCTTTGGCAAGCCAGGCNCCAANGCTCTGACCCGCGGACCCGGCGAGCTTTATGGTCACNGTGTCCTCCGGNAAAAGTTCTGCCCCATGCNCCTTTGCGATCTCGTTTGACAGCATTGTGCCAACTACGCGATTGGTGTTCTGCACTGGCAACTCNATTGATACCTTNTCGCCGCGCAGGATGGCGGGTTGCGCCTGTTTGATCAGTTCCTGGTCAAGTGCNTTNTCAAGACCGTGGTCTTGCTCAATNGTCTGGTGTACTTCGGTACCGTCGTAGACGATCTCGGCAGGTGTCAGCAGTCCAGTCAGATCAAGACCGTCGCTCTTCCAATGTGAGATCGCCCGCTTGGTTTCGAGTACATCGACGCGTCCAATCATGTCCGTCAGCTTGCGAAAGCCCAGCTTNGCCATGATCATGCGTAATTCTTTGGCAACCATGAACAGNTAGNTCACGACGTAATCAGGACTGCCGTTGAACTTCTCGCGCAGTTCNGGATCCTGTGTCGCGATGCCGACGGGGCAGGTATTGAGATGGCATTTGCGCATCATTACGCAACCCAGCGTCACAAGTGGCGCTGTCGCGAATCCAAACTCCTCGGCCCCAAGCAGTGCCGCCATCGCTACATCACGCCCGGTCTTGAGCTGACCGTCGGTCTGCAACACGACGCGAGAGCGCAAATTGTTCATGACCAGGGTTTGATGCGTCTCGGCAATACCCAACTCCCAGGGCAAGCCGGCGTGTTTGATAGAGGTGAGTGGCGATGCGCCGGTGCCGCCGTCGTGACCTGCAATCACGAGGTGGTCCGTCTTGGCCTTCGTCACGCCCGCAGCGATCGTACCGACGCCGATTTCGGACACCAGTTTGACGCTGATACGTGCTTCTCGGTTAGCATTCTTGAGATCGTGAATGAGCTGCGCGATGTCCTCGATTGAATAGATGTCGTGGTGTGGCGGCGGGCTGATCAACTCTACGCCAGGAGTTGAGTGACGGATCTTGGCTATGTATGGGTCTACCTTGTGCCCGGGCAGTTCGCCACCCTCCCCGGGCTTCGCGCCCTGGGCGATCTTGATCTGCAGCTCATCGGCGTTGGAAAGGTACCAGATCGTCACACCAAACCGACCCGACGCAACCTGCTTGATNGCTGATCGTTTGGAGTCGCCGTTGGCCAATGGAATAAAGCGTTCCGGGTCCTCGCCGCCCTCACCGGTGTTGGACTTGCCACCGAGGCGATTCATCGCGATAGCTAGGGACTCATGGCTCTCGGCAGAGATCGAGCCAAAGCTCATCGCCCCGGTGCAGAAGCGTTTAACGATTTCCGTTTCGGCCTCGACTTCTTCAATGGGGATTGGATCCACCTGGGCTTCAGCCTTGAAGTCCAGCAGACCTCGGAATGTTGCGGCTCGTGTTGATTGGGTATTGACGTGATCAGAGAACCGCCAGTAAGCGTCCTCGTCGTTGGTCCGGGACGCCATCTGCAGATTGGCTATGGTGGCTGGGTCCCACATATGCGCGTCACCACCCTGACGCCANTGAAAGTCGCCAGGGTTGGGCAGGACGGCAATGATGTTCTCATCCCGAACGGGATAGCCAATATCNTGCCGCCGTTCCGACTCTTCGAACAGAATGTCGAAGTTCACACCCTGTACCCGGCTTGCGGTACCCACAAAGCAGCGTTCGATGATTTCATCTGCCAGTCCGACTGCTTCGAAGATCTGTGCGCCCTTGTAGGACTGCATGGTTGAGATGCCCATCTTGGCCATCACCTTGAGCATGCCCTTGGCCACACCCTTACGGTATGCGGTGACGATCGTATCGAGGTCAGGATAAGCAGCATGGCCGAGNAGGCCATCTTCCCGGGACTGCCAGAGTGATTCGAACGCGAGATAGGGGTTGATTGCGTCGGCGCCGTAGCCGATCAACAGGCAGTGATGGTGGACCTCGCGCGCTTCGCCGCTTTCGATGACGATGCCGATCCGCGTTCGCTTCTTGGTGCTTACCAAATGGTGGTGGACAGCACCACAGGCCAGCAGTGACGACAGCGCCATCTGGTCGGCAGCAATGTTGCGATCGGACAGAATAATCAGTGAATACCCGGCATCAATGGCAGCTTCAGCCTCGCTGCAGATGCGGTCGAGGGCGTCCAGCAGACCACGCTTGCCCCCNGTACGGGGGTAGGTCACGTCGATCGTGCGGGAGCGCCAGCCACGGTGGTTCATATTCTGCAGTGAGGCAAGCTCGGCGTTCGACANAATTGGGTGTGGGATGCTCAGNCGGTGAGCATGTCGCGGAGACGTATCGAGCAGGTTTTCTTCGGGTCCGATGAAGCACTCTAGTGACATGACCACTTCTTCACGNATTGAGTCGATTGCCGGGTTGGTTACCTGCGCGAACAGCTGCTTGAAGTAGTCGTAGATCATCCGAGACTTCTCGGAGAGGCAGGCCAGCGTCGCGTCGTTGCCCATCGAGCCGAGCGGGTCGCGGGCCTCAGTGACCAGCGGCAACAGCATGAACTGCATGGTCTCGACCGTGTAGCCGAAGGCCTGCATACGGCTTATCAGCGTTTCCGGCGAGTACTCATGCTGTGGTGCCGCAGCAGGGATTTCTGCAAGTTCGACGCGCTGCTCGGCAAGCCACTCGGCATACGGGCGACGGTTTGCGAAATCGTGCTTAAGCTCTTCATCCGGGATGAGGCGCCCGCGCTCGAAGTCAACGAGAAACATCCGCCCGGGCTGCAGACGCCCTTTGGTAGCAACGTTTGCGGGGTCCACGTCCAGCACTCCAACTTCGGATGCCATGATGACCTTGTCGTCCTTGGTCACGTAGTAGCGGCTGGGGCGCAGGCCGTTACGATCCAGCACCGCGCCGATATACTTCCCGTCGGTGAACGCAATGGAAGCAGGACCGTCCCAGGGTTCCATCAGTGCTGAGTGGTATTCGTAGAATGCGCGCTCGTCGGCCGGCATGTTAGCGTCAGATTGCCAGGCTTCGGGGATCATCATCATGATCGCCTCCTGCAGCGACCGGCCGCTCATCAGCAGGAATTCCAGTACGTTGTCAAAAGTGCCTGAGTCAGATGCGTGCGGCTCGACGATCGGAAAGAGCTTNTCCAGGTCGTCCNCGAAGAGTGTNGATTCCGCAACGCCTTCTCTCGCGCGCATTTGATTGATGTTACCGCGCAGCGTGTTGATCTCACCGTTGTGGCTCATGAAACGGTTNGGTTGGGCGCGGTCCCAGCTTGGGAAGGTGTTTGTAGAGAAGCGCGAGTGCACCATGGCTAGGTGCGTTGTGTAATCCGCGTCACGCAGGTCCGTGTAGAACGGAAAGAGCTGACTCGGTGTNAGCATACCTTTATACACAATCACCTTGGAGGAAAGTGTGCAGGCGAAGGTCTCAACCGCGTCGGGGCGCAAGGCATGCGTAAATTTGCGCCGAATTACATACAGCTTGCGTTCGAATGCATCCTGATCCAGGCCCTCTGCGGCACCTATGAATAGCTGGGCGATATGAGGTTGCGCGCTCAGCGCGGCGGGGCCTACGTCGGCGGCTTCGGCCTCTACCGGTACATCTCGCCATGCCAGGAACGCCTGACCTTCTTCAGCGATGATGGCCTCGATCGCAGACTTGAACTCGCCACGCTGGGTCTCGTTCTGTGGCAGGAAAANGTTGCCGGCCGCATAGGCTCCTGGANTCGGCAGCGTGATACCCATTTCACTAGCGACGCGTGCAAAGAATGGATGTGGCAGCGCCGTCAGAATACCCGCGCCGTCACCGGTGTTGGCTTCGAAGCCGCAGCCACCGCGATGATCCATGCGGGAATTGATGAGGTATGCATNCTCCATGATCTCGCGGCTCGCGATGCCCTTAATGTTGGCGACAAAGCCAACACCGCACGAGTCATGTTCCATTGCTGGGTCGTAAAGACCTCTTTTCGCTGGCAGTCTTGTGGGGTGCAGAACGGTCATCAGATTTTGGAGGGGGCCGTTTTGAGCGGCCCGCAACAATACCATCAGCGGTCCATAAGTCAAGTTGGCCGCTCGCTCTGTGGCGCNGNCANATGTCTNTAANCTATTGATAAATAAAGATGTTATTGGTGGCATCAGCTGCGGTAGCCCCTGCTTCGGGGCTTTCGCACCCCTGGTTTGCTGGCGTTCGTGTCGCCATCAAACCTATAATCTGCGGTCTGAGAATCTCCCCAACTTGCCTATACGAGGAAACACTCATGAAGGACCCAGTCAGAGTCGCGATTACAGGTGCAGCCGGTCAGATCAGCTATTCTTTGCTGTTCCGTGTTGCATCCGGCCAGATGCTGGGAACCGATCAGCCGGTGATTCTGCAACTACTGGAGATCCCCCCGGCGATGGATGCGTTGAATGGGGTTGTCATGGAGCTGACCGATTGCGCCTTTTCGCTGGTACAGGGCATCGTTGCGACTGCTGATCCTGCCTTAGCGTTCAAGGATGCAGACTACGCATTGCTCGTGGGCTCGCGCCCGCGGGGACCGGGTATGGAGCGCTCGGACCTACTGAGGGTGAACGCCGAGATATTCTCTGTACAAGGTAAGGCCCTGAACGACAATGCCAGCAAGGATGTTCGGGTTCTGGTGGTAGGTAATCCTGCCAACACGAACTGCCTGATTGCGCAGCGGAATGCTCCGGACCTCGATCCTTCCCATTTCACGGCGATGACACGCCTCGACCACAATCGGGCGGTCGCGAAACTGGCTGAGAAGACAGGCGTAGCGGTGACTGATATTGCAGGGCTAACGATCTGGGGCAATCACTCGGCAACCCAGTATCCCTCGATTGAACATGCACAGGTGGGTGGTAAGCCCGCTACATCGCTGGTTGATGAAGCCTGGCTTGACGGCACGTTTATCCCCGCAGTTCAGCAGCGCGGCGCGGCCATTATCGAGGCCCGTGGGCTCTCCTCGGCTGCCTCGGCGGCCAACGCCGCGATCGATCATGTACGCGATTGGGTGTCGGGTACGGATGGGGCTATGGTCAGCATGGCCGTATACTCAGATGGCAGCTACGGTGTCGCCGAGGGTTTGATCTACTCATTTCCCTGTACGTGCGCGGGCGGCGCGTGGTCCATCGTCCAGGGCCAGTCCATCAGCGATTTCAGTCAGGCAAAGATGGATGCCACTGAAGCAGAGCTGACGGAAGAACGTGATGAGGTGGCCGAGCTCGGTCTGCTTGGCTGAGTACGAAACAATGCTGGTCCGGAGACCTTGCGCTGACCGACCCGGGTCATGGTTGAGGGAGTCCGGCTTTAGTAGCACCAGCTGTTGCCCGGCCTGTCAGCCAATTCTCGATCCCGGCGACTCTGGCTAGCCATGGGTTGCTTGCCGAGGTTTTGGGTCAAGCCTTTTGGGCGGGTTCGCCTCGGCGTCTTGCTCGCTGAGGTTAGCTAAATGAGGGCCTGCTGAGGGCTCTTTTGGCTGAAGGCCATTAATCAGGTGAGCGTATAGTGGTGATGGTCACTGAGGTTGGCTGGCGTTGGTGCGTGGCAGGGCAATGAGCAGGCTGGCTACGCCCCTACCAGTGTTTATGAACTGCTGAGCGTGATCTGCCGGGAGGTAAAACCCGTGGCCGGTGTCGACATTCCCATGGTTGATTTCCCCAGTAAGTCCGATAGCGAGGCGGTAAGCGGGACTGGTTTCGCAATAGGTGGAGCCGGGCGTTAGGGAGACCCGAAGCACTTCGAACTCGTCGAAATCGGCGATGCGCTCCACTCGTGTTGTCCCATTTTCTTCAAGTAGCTTAATCCTGGTTTCGGGCGGCTCGCCGTAGCTGATAAATTCGAGCGCGTCTTCAGTGTCCCAGCCGTCCTGGGTCACAACCTGCTGAGAGAATGACAGGATGCTGCGCTCGTAATGGGGCGTTTGAAACTCAATCACAGATACACCGTGCTGCAAAGCGTGTGGTGTTCCTGGAGGAACACACACAACATCTCCTTCTGTCAGTCGATGCGATCCGCTGAACGCGGCCAACGTTGTGCGGGAGGCACTTAGTCTTGACCGCAGTTCCGCTGGTAGATTGGCATGCCAGGCTTGGGCCGTCGACAGGTCAATGACGGCGTCGTTCGGAATGCCGAGTGCCGCGCGACGTTCAGCAAACAGCGCATCAGCCTCGTCGCGCAGCGTTTTGTAAGTTGTTGCGGCGTCCAGATAGCGCCCGCGGAACGCGCCAGTGCCCGGCACCTCGCCGAGGTTGGTCGCGAAACCGAGTCTGATCACGCCAGTGCCATCTGGCCAGGCTTCCCGGTCTACGTGGGTGACCACGTAGACCTCGGTTTTCTCGCGGTGGACTTCGAAATACAGCTCGCCGAAGTTGGGGTCCGCGTGCGGCACGAGAAGCTTCAGCAACACTGGCGCGCGGGCGTGGACGGCCTCGCCATCAAGCAAGCTGCCGGCCGCGGCGCGCAGGTAGGGCAGCGGTGCGGAGCCCGCATTGACAACGCCCCGAGCTTCTATGCCGGTGAACCAGACTTCCTGACCCCAGGGTTTGGGAATGGTCACTGGATGCAGCGGAATCGGGCGGCTCAGGTCGACCAGTGTCAGCCCTGCGTGCATGCACAGTCGCTGCAGGTCACTCTGTGTTTCAAATGGACGGCCGCGGACCGAATCGAGTCCGCCAGACTCTGCTACCAGGCAGACCGTGCGTGGTGGGCCCACATCCCGCTCTCGGGCCAGGATCGCATCCAGGTTGACCGTCCTTTGCTCCGGCTCCCACCACGTTGTTATAGGCAGATTGAAGTGAACCCCAGCGAGGTCCGCATCCACGGTGTCGAGCATGGCGGCTGCTTCATCAGCGTGGCTGAGGGTTCCGAGCTCTTTTAGCACGGTCCTGGTCCGTCTATATGGGGAGTGGCATCTTACACGTGCGTGGGTGTCCGACGTAAGCTGCTGCCGGCGTGGGCAACGATGTCTCGACCCTACTAGCTGACATAGGGTGGCAGTGGGACAATGTTCGNCGGTCGACAGATACTGGATGNCGTCAAAGCCATAGNGCTGAAATACGATGCTCCCAGCCCCCGAACTTGTTTTTGAGAAGGCCAGAGTCGCTCGCGATCCGAGGTTTGACGGACGCTTCTTTGTTGGCGTCATTACCATAGGCATTCACTGCTGCCCGACATTACAGGTACGTATGCCCGCAGCAGGCCTTGTTAGATTGCGCGGCTCTGCGACCGCCGCGATGGAAACTGGCTATAGGCCCTGCCTGCGTTGCCGCCCCGAGTCAGCTCCGGGTACGCCTACCTGTTGGGATGGCACCTCGGCACCCGCTATTGGACAAACAGATGTTCACCGAGACTTAGCTCTCCGTGAGCGAGATTGCCANGGCAGCCGGGTATAGGAACATCAGGAACTTCAGCGCTCATAATGGGTAGGTCTATGCCCGTTTANCGACGAAACTGCGAGGCTACGTAGNCGAAGCGGATGCGGAAGACGAGGGAGGCCTGTTTTTCAACCGAAGTTTTCGAGAGCCNTTCGATTGGTTGGCTCTGCTGGGGTTTATTGAACGTCGCGCAACGCCTAAGGCCGAGGCTGTACGCGGGGAGACNTATCAGCGCGCGGTATGTATCGGTGCACGCACCGGGCTGCTCGGCGCTGATATGCTGGCTTCGACTCTCGGCATCGTCGCTTAACCTGAGCGTGGTTGCCCGTATCCTGCGCATGTTTGATCTTGAGGCTGATCTCATTGCCATCGTGGAGTTCGTCGGTCAGGATCGGGTATTGGGGTGCTGGTGCGATGGTGCCCGGGAAAACNTTTGCTTAGCGCATGGGATTTGNNTGAAGCCGCAGAGCGNACGATATTCGGCAGCAAGGGTGAGGGCGGGCACAACGACGGTCATGGGCGAATTGTTGAGCAGGACGGTGAAGATCCGCCCGATCCGCCAGAGATCCCGCGCACCCGCCTGTTTCCAACGTCCGACGTGCTTATAGGTCTGGATGACTCGCATATGCCGATGCCGAGGGTGCGCGCAGGCGCTATCCGTCAGGTTGCACAGCATGTTGCTTGCGGTACGATTTGCCTTGATGTGGCAACCGAGTCAGATGTGCTGCGTGGACAATTGACAGCTATTGAAGATAGCGACCTAGGACCGCACAGGACGTCAGCATGCACTCACTAGTGGATCTCGGCGCGTTACTCGCATCCGACTCATCCTCATCCTCATCCTCATGCGGATTGCGCAGCAGCGTTTTGGCGATTCTTCCGAGGCCGCGCTCGAGGCGAGGGCTGAACGCTGGCGTGCTTGGTAGGCCTATGCGGAACTTCCGCAGTGGCGCGGCAATATCACCAACTCTTCTTACGCACGAACAGGAGGACCCCCATGTACTACACCAGCATGTCGAGCCCGATTGGCGAGCTGTTGCTTGTGGCGGGCGGGACGGGCCTGACGGCTATTGGCTTTCCGGCAGGCAAGCGGGTGCTGTCGCCTGACGCTGCCTGGGAACGCCGGAGCGACGCGCTCCTCAGGCAGACCGAAACACAACTGTCTGAATACTTTGCCGGGATCCGTCGGGAGTTTGACCTGCCGCTAGCACCAACAGGCACGCCTTTTCAGTTGGCGGTGCTTGAGGCGCTGCAGACGATCGCCTACGGAGGAACCTGCTCGTATGCAAACCTCGCGCGTCAGATTGGGCGACCGGCTGCGGTGCGGGCGGTTGGGGCGGCGAGCGGCCGCAATCCGCTGCCGATTGTCATACCCTGCCACCGGGTGATCGGATCTTCGGGTAAGCTGGTTGGTTTTGGCGGAGGTCTCGAGACTCAGCGACGTTTACTGACTCTGGAGGGCTCCGGGCAACCGCTCCAGCGCCCGCCGGCGGGCTTGGAGCGCTGAACTGCTGCCGGGGCTCCGGGGCACGGAACCCCAGGTTCGCCGTCAGGACTCCGGAAAAACCGGTACCCGACATACAGGGGTGTATTCGTGAGGATGCTCAGCTTGCCCAGTGATTCGGTATTGCCCGTCGAACTTCTGAATCCTTACCAGGCCCTGTGTTGCGGGAACGTGGTCGGCTCCGAGGTCAGGCTGATCAGCACGCCTTGAATGTCATTCTTCGAGCGAAGCTCGAAGAATGACATCTCTTCTCTTTACCGAAAAAGACAGGTCCGTTACCTACCGTATGATCCGCTCCGGAGCGGATTCCTCTAT
>PAWP01000010.1 GCA_002714125.1 Gammaproteobacteria bacterium | reverse complement strand
GCGGACCAACTTTCGGAATTCCTACAGGGGTGCAACCTCCCGGAGGAAGTCCGTTGACCTTGAGAACGGCAGCGCAACCATAACCTGGAAGTGCAGCGCCATTCTCCACTTCCCCATGCTCAAGTCGAGTCTGTTCGCATGCGGCCTGCCCAGAAAAAGCGCTGGCCGACGCAATGACACACTCGACGCTCCAATTAACGCAGAAGCGCCGCCCGGCTCAGCTGGCGACGCCATGCCGGATGATCCGGCCGGGCCGTGCCCCGGTGTGGGTGTCATTTTCGAGGATGATCTCCCCATTGCAGATCGTGGCTCTGAAGCCACAACCAGGCTGAGTGTAGCGCCCGGCTCCGTTGGGAAAATCGTGCACATATTGCGGCTGCAACTGACCCACGCGTTCGTAGTCGATCACGTTGATATCGGCCTGTTTGCCCGCCTCGAGGATGCCTCGATCCTTGATACCGATGACCCGCGCAGGTTCGGAGGTCATCCGGCGGATACCTTCTGCAAGAGAGTACACACCCTGATCGCGGGTCCAGTAACCCAGCACGTGCGTGGCCCAGGAAGCGTCCATAACCTGGCCCACGTGGGCGCCCGCGTCACCCAGACCCGGCAGGCAGTGGTCACTTTTCATCCAGTCGGTCAGAGCACGCAGATTGCCGTTGAAGACGCGCAGAACAAAGATAGCTTTGCCGCGGGTTTCCTTCGAAATCCGCAAAAAGGTCTCGGCTACGTTNTCGCCCGCCGCTTCCGCCAGGGCATGCAGGCTATAGTCGTCACTTGCAGCCCAGTCCGGCTGATCGCCGTCGCCAAGCCAGAACATTGCCTTNGCNCGGGANAGCGCACCGCGCCCGGGCTTTTTGTTCTCCAGCGCGTCCGTGGCCTCCGCACGCAACCGCTCGTACATGTCCGAGTCATCAAGCGCAGCGACGCGTTGATCGAACGACATCGCCGTCAGTTCCTGCCAGGCCGGGGTCCCCACAGGCAACTCGTTGCACATGCCGCATATGTAACCGGAGCCCCGTGGAATGCAGCCACCGGTGACGTCATGGCCCTCTGCCGCCATGGCCGCAAAGCGCTCGTGCATNNGCTGACCGTCNTCGTCGCCAGGACGGCGTGGCCANCCAAANGCGACCGAGGTGTTTGTCATNANGCGGTTTCCACCCACCGAGCCAATCTTGCGCAGCAGGTTACANACCTTGTCGGCATCACCCTCGATACCCAGCACGGTCTGCATCAGACCGCCGCCGTTGTCGCGAACCACTTCTGCCATCCGACAAAGTTCCTCTTCTGAAGAGTAGGTGCCCGGTACCGGGCGGCCGTCGGGGATCCGATGGCCTTCGACACGGGAGGTCGAAAAGCCAACCGCACCCGCTTTCATGGCCATGTCGACCAGATCGGCCATCTGTTCGATCTCGGCNTCAGTCGCCATGTCATCAACCGCCCGTGAGCCCATCACGTAGTAGCGNACGGCGCAGTGGCCCACGAGGCCGGTGACNTTGATNGCAGGCTCGCTCTTGGCGATTGCGTCAAGATAGTCACCGTACTGGTCCCAGTCCCAGGAGAGCCCTGACATAATCGCGTGTGATGGGATGTCTTCAACCGTCTCCATCATCCCGGCAAGCAGTTCGCGGTGTTCTGGTCGGCAAGGCGCAAAGGTAACCCCACAATTCCCGAGCAGCACAGTGGTCACTCCATGCTGGGAGGAAGGCGTAACCATCGGATCCCAGGCGATCTGCGCATCGAGGTGTGTGTGCGCGTCAACAAAGCCCGGAGTCACTATATGACCCGTCGCATCGATTTCGCGCTCGCCTGCTTCGAGGTTCTGTCCCAATGCGGCGATTTCCGCCCCGTTCACAGCAACGTCCGCTACATAGGGTTCGGCGCCTGTCCCGTCGACCACAGTGCCACCACGAATCACGAGATCAAAAGTCATCTGCACTCCACAGTTCATAAGAAAAAATCAAAAATCGGGCGGAAGCCTACTAGCAGGCGCCCTGCGGCGCCAACTTTAGTCAAAAAAGCGCCCACCCAGGGCCTCCGTAGAACCTCACGAAAGAGCCAAGAAANCCTCAAAAAAGACGTCCGACCCGGCGTAGCGGAGCATGCGTGGCTGCCGCAAGGGACTACCACAAGGAACTATCAACTCGGGTTATCAACCGAGACTACCAGGGCGTGACGCCCGCCAGTCTTGCTCCAAGGTTGGTCAGTTCCGACGAATCCNGCTCGGGAATCTGTTGTCCCTGTACGCGCTGGCGTATGGCCCATTCTGGTGGCATTCCCGTGCGCCAGAGTTCGGCGGTCGTCGCACGTGCCTGCGCCGTGCTCGGACCCATCGCAACATATTGCGTATAGCGTGGTGCACCGCTCCGATTGAGTTCACTCGAATGGGGCATCAGGCGATGAAACACCACAAGGCTTCCCCTTTGCCCCGGCACCCGCACCACGTCAGCCTCGTCAAACCTTGGTCGCTGGCGATCCAGATCGCCCGCATGGCGTTCCCTGTACGCCGCCAGGTTCTGGTAAATCGCGGGAACACAGCAAAACGGGCCCTGGTCCTGCGATGTATCTGTCAGGTACACGAGCCCTTGGGTCCCTAACTCGTCAACAGTGAAAGGATCACAGTCCCAATGCAGTGGTGAACGCACCTGACTCGCATCGGCTGAAGGCGGTTTCGCCGAGACCCGATCCACCGAGACCAGCAACTCGTGCGTGCCATGGATTGCCGCAAACACGTTGTGCACGGCCGGCAGCGTCCGCAGATCCCATAACGCCTGGGCATGATGCAACGGCACAATGCCGTGGCCAACCTGGCCGCTTCGCGGCGGCAGGGTGTCCATGAACCCCAGCGTCGCGGCTATCACAGCTTCACAGACGCCAATTGGGACTGCATCCTCTACTACTACAACTCCCTCACGCAGGAAGCTCTCTCGCAGCGCCGCCGCGTCGCAGTCGGGTTTGAAGGTTTCTAACATGACAGTCCTCTGCTCAGCGTGGAAATTTACCAGTTCGCGAAGCCGCTGTGCGTCCACGCAAAGACACGTGTCGCGACTGCCCCCCCAATGCTTGGCCGAATCCGGTGTGGCAGCATGTATTTGGACCGACCCTGCTGCGGCCCAGACCGCACTACCCGCTCAGCGCTAGAATCCCCGTTACGCTACGAAGGATGCTGAACCCCAGATGACGTATCTGACACTCGACCTGGGAACCACCCGTCTTAAGGTCGCCGCGTTTGACCCGCAAGGGCGACTGCTCGCTCAACGGGCATCGCGGCACACAGAAAACCGGAGCGGCGACTTCATCTGGCAAAGCGCTTCGGAATGGTGGCAGGCGTGCGCCCAATTGACCCCGGCGGTTCTGCACGCCGCGGGACTCAGCGCCTCCGACCTGATCGCCGTAGGCGTCTCAGGTCGAGGCGCTGCCGCTGTGTTTGTAGACGCGGCGGGCAACACGCTTGCAGACCCCTGGGCTGACATGCGCCATGCCGAGGCCTTTGCGACGCGGCTGCGGAACCCCGAACTGTCGCGCTACGCAGCACAGTTGCTTGCGAAGCTAGACTGGCTCGAGGCAAACCAACCCGCCGTCACTCGACGAATCGCCCATGCGCTGTTCGCCAAGGATTATCTCGTCTTCAGACTGACCGGCCTCGCAATTACCGATCGTGCTTCCGGACCCGATGCCCCCGCTTGGCCAGCCAGTGTGCCACTCACACTGTTGTCAGAACCGCGCCTGCCCTGGGAGCTCGCCGGATCACTTTCAGCTCGTGCGGCGGCAGAAATCGGCCTAAGCGCCGGCACCCCTGTCGCGGTGGGTGCGCATGACGGAATAGCCGCCAATATAGGGGCCGGCGCGATCCGCCCCGGCAGCTACGCGCTGACGCTCGGCACTCACGCGGTAGTGCGCACCGTCACACATGACGCGCCGGAGGGCGCGAGGCGCTTCTATGGCTTTGGTGAGTCCGACCACGTCATTGGCGGCAATGCATTGGCCGCTGGACGCGCACTTGACTGGTTTGTTGACACCCTGACCCCTGGCGGCCGCAGTGCAACGCTGTCCAGCCTAGCTACAGAGGCGCGGCAGGTACCAGCCGGCGCCCGCGGAACCCTGTGCCTGCCTTTTCTGGCGGGTGAAGCGGCGCCAGGGCGAAGGCCTGAGGCGCGCGCGACCTATACCGGACTCTCGGCCCACACCACGCGAGAAGAACTTTTCCGGGCGACGCTTGAGGGCACCGCATGCGCCATAGCCGACATCGTCGATGAGGTGGCCGGATGGTGCGGTCAACCGGACTGGATCGGGGTCACGGGTGGCGGCGTCCAGCTGCCACTGTGGGTCGAGATTCTTGCCAGCGTACTCGCACGCCCGTTGCAGGTCACCGATGCGGCCAGCGAAGGTCGCGGGGTCGCGATGTGTTGCGCGGTCGCCGTAGGAGCAGAACGTGATATCCATACAGCGGCATACACAATGCGCCCGCCTCCAGCCTCTTACGAGCCACAGCCAGCTCAACAATACGCAGAAATGCGGCACCGCTGGCAACAGCTCAAGCAGAGCTTTCCGCTTGTCTGACCGGGTACGCCCAGGCATCTGCGTCACCATTTTATATAACTACGATCGCGGCATTCATCAGTTTCGCTAGCCAAGCCAAGNAGTNGCCCAGCGACTGTNGAGACCTGACCCCTTTGCTGGTCANNATCGNAGTCTTGTCCNCGTCGGCGCTNGCCGTACNTCGTACCGCACTTNCTTCATTTACNCCCCTCAGCTAAACTCCGCCGCCTTCAATCCCCCGCAAGACNACGNTAACGNTCCCGCCCGGGCCTACCGAGCNCGGATGCGGGGAACAAGCGGATTTCTTGAGATGAACGCCCAACGGCCGGCGGAGCCAGATANCACAAGGCGCGACACTNCCGAATTTTCGGAGGGTTCGCTCACNGTGCTGTTNCGNCTGCTGCCCTACATCAGGCAGCANGCTTGGGCTTTTGGCTTCGGCTTCATGGCCCTGTTTGCTTCTCGCATNTTCGAAGCCACGATTCCGCTGTANGTCAAGATGGGTATCGACCGNATTGCCGANGGGCAGGACGGNATCGTCAAGGGTGACCTGTCCTTCGAAAATGCGAGCGCTGCGCTCGCATACCCCGCGCTGGTCATCATTGCATGCGTTGGCGCACAGCTTGTCACTACCATTATCTCGCGAGTGCTCATGCGACGCGCGGGAATGTACACCGCATGGGATCTGCGTAACCGCGTCTACCAGCACCTGCAGCGCCAAGGCCCAACATTCTTCGGACGGTATTCGATTGGCGATCTGATGGCCCGAGCCATCAATGACATTTCGCTGGTCCGCCAGGTGATCGCCGGCACCATCCGGATGACCGTGGTGCTGATCTTCACGGCAGTCATAGCATTTGCCTTCATGGTGTCACTGTCATTGCCGCTCACCCTTGCGGTGCTAATTCCGATGCCGCCGATAGCCATCGTCGCATACCTTTTCTCGCGCAGGATCTACGTCCAGTCACATCGCGTCCAAGAGGGCTTCTCGACGCTTTCGACCTTTGTCCAAGAAAACCTGGGTGGTATCCGAACCGTACAGGCAATGGCCCAAGAAGAACGCGAGGTCGAACGTTTTGGCGGCGTAAATCAAGAGTACGTCGACCGCAATCTAGCCCTCTTCACAACCTCATCCGCGCTAGCCGCACTCATGCCGTCATTGGCAGCTATCTGCACCGTCATCATCCTTGGCTACGGCGCCGCGTTGGTGTCGAGCGGGGACATCACGCTGGGAACCTTCGCAGCATTTTTCAGTTACCTAACCATGGTGCTCTGGCCGGTACGTGAGGCGGGCGCGCTAGTGACCCAATGGCAGCGCGGCGCGTCGGGCACTGCACGGCTTTATGAGATTCTCGACTATGAACCTGAGATCCGCGACACACCAACTACCGAGTACCCTGACCTGACCGGCAGGATCGATTTACGGAATCTCTACTACGAATACGAGGGGAAGAACAAATACGCGCTGGAAGGCATCAACCTGACGGTTGTGCCCGGCGAGACCATCGCGATTCTGGGGCGGGTCGGTTCCGGCAAGTCGACCCTACTACGCTTGCTCGTCCGCCTCATTGATCCGACCCGCGGCGAGCTGCTGCTTGACGGCCATCCGATTGGCGGCTTTCCGCTCGCATTTCTACGCGAACGGGTCTGCCTCGTATTGCAGGATCCGTTTCTGTTTGCCGACAGCCTGGGTGACAACATCGCCTACGACGATCCATCACGCGAGATGGACGAGGTACTCCAATCAGCCGAAGCGGCTGCGCTAACAGATACCATCAATGAGTTCCCTGAAGGCCTCGCTACCATCCTCGGCGAACGGGGCGTCACCCTCTCCGGCGGGCAGAAACAGCGCACGGCCCTAGCGAGAGGCCTAATCCGGATGACACCCCTGCTGATCCTCGACGATTGTTTCTCAGCGGTCGACACAGAGACTGAAGAACATATCCTGAGCGGTTTGAAACGGGTCCGCACAGGCCTTACAACCATGCTCGTTTCTCATCGGGTGTCTACTGCACGCCACGCGGACCGGATTGTGGTGTTGGCTGAGGGACAGATCGTAGAGGCAGGCAGCCACGATGAACTGCTCCAGCAGAACGGCTTCTATGCCGAACTTGAACGCGTCCAGTCCCGCAAGTCATTTCTCGTAGAGCAGGTGGAATCCAGTGCCGGGGAGTCCGTCACATGAGCATGATAATCGAAGACAGTGCACCTCAGGGCCGCAAGCAGGCCACGCAAAAGCAATCCAGACTGGACCACTCGATTTTTGATGCGGAGATGCATGGGCAGGCGCTTAACATGCAGTACCTGCGCCGGATTCTGATCTGGGTGAAGCCGCACCGACGCATGGCGGCCATCAGCATTGTCTTTGTGCTGTTGGCGTCACTACTGGGAGTACTGATGCCCGTGGTCATCACCCGTGTTGTGATCGACGGCGTCATCATAGGCAATANCGATACAAGCATGCCNGACTTNGGCATGAACGCGTTGAACTCATGGGTAACCGATGTNACCGGGCTCGAGCCAGTGTACGCCGCCTGCGTGCTATTTGCGCTCTTCACNGTCCTCTGCCACGTCTTCTACCACGCGCACCGAGTCACGNTTGCCGAAACCATCCTGAAGTCGCTGCGGGACATGCGTCTTGATCTGTTCCACCATCTCGAGCATCGGCCCTCCTCCTTCTACGACAAGGTGGCAGTGGGCCGGGTGATGACACGGGTCACCAATGACATTCAGGCATTGTTTGAGTTGCTAATGGGCGTCGGGATGCTGATTGGCGAGTTTGTACCGTTCTTCATCGCACTCTCCATGATGCTGGCGATTGACGTCGAACTGACACTTTGGCTCCTGCTTGCAATCCCGTTTTTCGGCGTAATCACATACTTCTTCCGCCAGTTCACCCGTCGGGTCTATCGCCTGATCCGCTCAACTGTCTCGCAATTGAACCANAACCTGCAGGAAAACCTCTCCGGGATGCAGGTAGTGCAGCTTTCCAACAGGGAANACCATAACGCTGCCGTCTACGGAGAGATAAACGCGACCAATCGCCGNCACGAACTCCGCGCCATNTACGTNGAGACAACCTACGGCGCGTTCACTGACAACATTATCAACCTGGCGCTGGCAGTCATTATATGGGTGGGAGGGGGTAACGCCCTGCAGAGCGCCATATCGCTAGGGAGCCTGATCCTCTTTACCCAGTTCATCGATATGTTCATCCGCCCGATCCGNGCCCTCGGCCAGCAATACAANNTTCTGTTCCGAGCGATGGCCAGCGCCGAGCGAGTATTTCAGGCGCTCGACTGGCACGAGCAGATCTCAGAGCCAGAGAAGCCCGCTAAACTGGGCGACAGGGTCAACGGCAAACTCGAATTCCGTCACCTGACCTTCGGCTACGACCCCGACCAGCCGGTTCTGCATGACGTTTCGTTTCAAGTGGCTCCTGGCGAAAAGCTCGCTGTAGTGGGGCCAACCGGGTCAGGCAAGAGCACCCTGATCCGTCTCCTTGGGCGTTTCTACGACTTTGACGATGGCAGTGTTTTCCTGGATGACATTGATCTCAACCAGATCACCTCTCACGAGGTGCGTCGCAGGGTCGGCGTCGTGCTGCAGGACTTCCACATTTTTTCCGGCTCAATCCTTGACAACATCACTCTGGGTGACGAGACCGTTACACGCGAACGTGCAATCGAGGCAGCAACGCTCGTGAACGCTCACCACTTCATTGAGGCATTGCCACAGCAATACGATGAACCCCTCGTGGAAAGGGGCCAGAACCTCTCTCAAGGCCAGCGTCAGTTGCTCGCATTTGCTCGAGTACTCGCGGCAGATCCGGAGATTTTAGTACTGGACGAGGCCACCGCTAGCATTGATACGGAAACCGAACAGCTGATCCAGCAGGCGTTGCACCAGCTCATGCAGNACCGCACGTCNATCCTAATTGCCCACCGCCTGCAGACCATTGCCGAGGCCGACCGTATTCTTGTCCTCAAGCACGGTGCGGTGAAAGAGCTTGGCAGCCANGANGAACTGATGGAGCTGCGTGGTGTGTACTACACCCTCAACCAACTGCAGTTCCAGGATGTGACCCTGAAGCCGGACCAGGATTGAAACCCTCCAGGAGACCGCGCACCGGCTGCATAATGTCTACGCACCCATCACCGGCATGGTCCTGCAGATCTCAGGCACCTTTCTCATCCTGGGCTAAGCTTTCCCTGACAGTCTTCGGCGATAGCAGCTGCGTCAGATTCACCTCTGCAGCTTCACAACCAGCAGGCTGTCAACGCCTAGCTAAAATGCCGCAGAGCATAAGTTAAGTGCAGCAATTTCTCCCCAAGGTTTGTCGGCTTAATGTTTGCAGAGACTAGTTTTGCGCTGTTTAACCATAGCCCGACGCTGGCCATGAACTTCCTTGAAACTGAAGACTAATCGCACACTAAAGGCATCATCCATACTGCGCGCGCTCGCAACGCGTTGGACATTCGGCGAGACTTCTTTGCTCCAAACGTGAGTTTTGCCTAAAGCGTCGCCGGCACCTGCTACAAAGGACACCGCGTCTTGAACCGCGACTTACCAGCCTGGTCTGAAGCCGAGGTCGCGGTTCTCACCGCCGGACCGTCTGCTATGTCCGTCGTCGACGTTTTTATCCGGTTAACCCGCAGTTCACGGTGATCAAGCGGGGTTTCCTAGTCGTGCTGCCAAGCATGAACTTCATGCTTCTAGGGATCGGTATCGTTACGCGCGCGGGGCGTACAGCTCGATNAAGGCAACCGTCGCTCAAACGCAAAACGGCATACCGCCGGCGGCCGTTTTGCGGTCATTCTACTCACGCGTAGCGACTGCTGAGCAGTCGATCAGCACGACACCATCAAGGAGTCACACTAGGACAAACCTAACGCCCCGATTTGGCTGCGCTCATGTCCATGATGGTGTCCTTGTTGGCGACAAAATCCTCAAAGGTCGCACCATCNCCTAGGCTCACGCCCTCGTTGCTGTACATCTGTGCACATGAGAAACGCCCGCCAGAGGCCTGGAAGACCATCCCGGTCGGTGCATCGTCAGTACACATAAACAGCACGGCCGGCGTCACAAGGGAGGGTGCACGGTCCGTGGGCGGCGTATCGGGATCGAAGTCCGGCCGCCCCGGCACCGTCGCGGTCATTCGTGTCGCCGCACCTGGTCCAAGACAATTGATCTTGATGTTGTGGCTTGCACCTTCAAGTGAAAGTACGTTCATGAAGCCCAGCATTGCCATCTTGGCAGCGCCGTAATTCGACTGGCCAAAGTTGCCCCAGATCCCCGAACCAGAACTGGTGCATACGATCCGTCCGNAGTTCTTCTCGTACATGATCGGCCAAGCCGCGTGGGTGACGTAAGCGGTGCCGTTCATGTGCACCTCCATCACGATGTCCCACTCGTCGAGTGTCATCTTCTTGAATGACTTGTCGCGCAGAATGCCNGCATTGTTGACGAGGATGTCCACTGTCCCGAATTCTGAAACCGCATCATCCACGATGCTCTTGGCACCGGATTTGTCAGATACAGAGGCCTTGTTTGCNATGGCCACGCCNCCTTCCGCCTTGATTTCNGCAACCACCTGATCGGCCATGTCGCCTTCGCCATCACCGTGGACGCTGCCACCCAGGTCGTTAACCACTACCTTCGCTCCACGGCGGGCAAATTCCAGCGCGTGAGCCTTGCCAAGACCACCTCCGGCGCCCGTAACAATGACTACCTTGTTCTCGAAATCGCTCATGCTTATGTCTCTCTCGTTCCCGGCCCGTCAGGCCTTGTCTGCTGCCACCCCGGTGCATCCGGGGGCGGTTCGCCTTATATCACCGTTGTGAGTGGCACTGCAAAAACTGCGTCAACCAAGCGCCGAATGCGGCGCTACCCCGACACCAACACCCTAATCAAGGTATAAGACGGGCGACGTAAATCTACAAGGTTCAGTGAATGTCCCGAATACTGATTCGCGGGGGTCAAGTCTTTGACCGCGCGTCCCGCTCGTTTCGAGCCGCAGACGTCGCCATAGCGGGCGACCGGATAGAGGCGGTGGGCATCGTCGAAGCCGCTGCCGGCGACGAGGAAATCGACGTGCGCGGTCACTACGTTGCGCCCGGCTTCATCGACATGCATTGCCACGTGTTCAGCCATCCGCTCTTCCAGACCAGCCGGCTGGAAGCGGACCGGATCGGCGTTCGGCAGGGAGTTTCGTGCGTGGTCGACACGGGCTCGGCAGGTCCCAACACCATTGATGCCTTTGCAACGTTTGTTCGCGAAACCCAAGCCACGCGCGCTTATGCGCTCTGCAATATCGGCTCTCCTGGCCTGCCAGGGATAAGCGGGGGGCATGCCAGCCGACCGGAACTGGTATCGCTGGCGGGTACGGTGCAGGCCATCGAGCGCCATCCTGATTGGATCCTTGGCGTCAAAGTCCTTGCGTCGGCATCACACACGGGCGGGCTCGGCATCGAGGCAGTACACATCGGGAGAAAGGCGGCAGCGCTCACAGGTAAGCCTCTAATGGTGCATCTGGGCAATGCGCCTCCAGTCATTGATGAGGTGCTCGAACTGATGCGCCCGGGTGACATCGTCACCCACGCCTATCACGGCAAAATCGGTGGAGTCCTAGGGCTTGGAGGCAAGGTAATCCCCGAGTTTCGTGCGGCGGTGGAACGCGGTGTGATGGTAGACATCGCGCATGGGCGCTCGTCGTTTGCCTTTCGAACCTGCGAGGCCGCACTCAACCAGGGCATGCCCGTCCACACCATCTCCAGTGATCTGCACGGGGGCAATCTAGATCGTTACGTTGTGTCGCTTGCGCGAACCATGAGCAAGTTCCGCCTGCTCGGCCTCTCGCTAGCAGAGGTGGTTTATGCGGTGGCCTGCAAGCCAGCTGAGGTCCTCGCCATGCCCGACGAAGTCCCCGGCACGATAGCGCCAGGCACGATGGCCAACCTGACCGTATTTGCAGAAACCAACCGCGCAGTCGAGGTAGAAGACACAGAGGGTGATACACGAACGACAAAACATTGGATTGAGCCAACGCATACTTTTGTGAGCGGCCGGCTCTACCCGGTATCGGAAGTACTCTGAGCATGGACAACGTCTCAATCCCAGAGGTCATCAACGCTGCAGGCAAGCTAACGGCATTGGGAGGCTCCGCCCAGGTGAGGCAGGTCGCGAGCGCCCAGGCCGACGCCGCCTCGCGCAACCTAGATCTCACCGCGTACCGGCAGGCTGCAGCCGCCTACATCGCGGACCTCACCGGCGCCGACGCCGCTTGTGTTACTACGGGAGCTGCAGCTGGACTTGCTATAAGCGTTGCCGCCGTCCTCACTGGGACAGACCCAGCCAGAATACGGGCCCTGCCACAGGTATCAGGCCCGAATGCTGTCGCTTTGCAAGCCGGTCACGCCGTCAACTTTGGTGCGGACATCACGCAGATGATCCGGCTCGGAGGCGGCATGCCGCAGCTTGTCGGGAGTACCAATGCCGTTTCCTCGGCACTTCTTGACGCAACGCTTGAAGGCGGCAATTTTGCAGCCTATGTGCACGTCATTTCGCATCATTGCGTGCAGGAAAACATGACGCCATTTACCGACGCCATCACCCTCTGCCGAGCGCATGGGGTGCCAGTTATCGTTGACGCAGCGGCTGAAGAAGATCTGAACCGCTACGTAGACGCGGGTGCCGACCTCGTGACCTATTCCGGCGGCAAGGCAATTGCCGGGCCAACAAGTGGATTCATCGTCGGCCGCGGGGATTTGATCGCAGGCTGCGAGGCGCAGTACGAAGGCATCGCTCGTACCATGAAAGTAGGCAAGGAGCAGATTGCGGGCCTGCTTGCGGCCCTCGCTCTATACACCAGCCGAGACGAGGCCGCAGTCAACGCAAAACTTGCCGACACCAACGCCCGTTTGCTTGCAGGCCTTGCCGACCTTGACCCACTCAAAGCCGAACTCAGACAGGACGAGGCCGGACGCGAACTGTGGCGGGTGGCACTGTCAGGCAGCTTTGATGCCCACGCACTTGTTTCCCACCTGGCTGCGGGTGACCTCACATGCGGAATCCAGCCTATACGGACGCGAAACCACTCCCTGGATCAGGGGCTTGTGTTGCTCGACCCGAGAGAGCTCAAGGGTGAACACATCGGCCTGAT
>PAWP01000009.1 GCA_002714125.1 Gammaproteobacteria bacterium | reverse complement strand
GTAACTGGTAGGTTGGGGCAGCAACGCATGACTGGTCAGTATCTTTGCAGTGTGACTTAGAGCCCCGCTTGCGTCGCAGCTGGCTCGATAGTATTTCACGCGGTAAGCGATTACCTGGTGGGCAATTGCGCCCGGGCCTGCGAAGCGTAAAGCTGTTTTGAGTTTTGCGCCTTCACCCGGGCCTACGCATAAAGCATTTCTATATAATCGCAGCCGTTCAAGGCGCGGTCTTTGCAAACGGTGCCTCTATCGGTTTCTTTGTAGACCTGCTGATCACATCCAGCGTACGCGATTGGTCTAGGTCTCCATCCCTGCGGCACTCACCATCGGCCTGTCCTGTGTGGTTCTGCTCCATCTTTAGCATTAGGCAGTGGCAGGAGAAAAGGCCGGGGTCAGTTGGCAAGCCAGGTCGCGCAGGTAAGCCAGTTCGTGCGGCGACTCCCGCAAGCGCCCGGGTCCGTTACGCACATCGTGGGGTATCTTCGCGGACTTTGGCGTGTAGCTGTAGATCATCAGGCGTCGCGGTGCGTTGGGTTCGTTCAGGCTGGAGGTATGTAGCAATAGGGACGAAAAGTACACGACGGACCCTGCGGGCGCGATAATGGGAGTCCATGCCTCTGGGTTGATGAGCCGGGGGTCCACCTGCAGGCCGAGTCAAACACTTTCATGTTCTAGATGGTGATGATGAGACTGGGGCCAGAGTCTTAGCGGCCCGTTTGCCGGACTCGTTTTGAGCGTGCGCCGAATCAGCTATTCGGGTCAGCGTGGATCGGGTCTACCCAGTGCAGCCCTTCGGGATCCTCTATGGCCGGTAAGTCGAGATTGACCACAACCGGATCTTGGTCGCTGCGTACCAGTACGCAGTTGAGCGGTTCGTCCGCGTTCGCGTTGATTTCCTGATGCGGCACGTAGGGCGGTACATAGATGAAATCCCCGGGGCCAGCCTCTGCCACATATTCGAGTTGCTCACCCCAACGCATCCGTGCTTTGCCGCTGACGATGTAAATGATGCTCTCGAGGGCGCCGTGGTGATGAGCGCCTGTCTTCGCATTGGCGTGGATCTCGACCGTGCCCGCCCACAGTCTGCGTGCACCCGCGGTTGCCGCGTTGATGGCTACGGCGCGGGTCATGCCCGGCGTCTGAGGCGTGTTGAGATCCAGGTGTTCGCCGCTGACGACGCGTACGCCATTGGATGCGTCCCAGGTTTGGTCACTCATTGTTCTTTCCTACGGCGCCCGTGGTTTCTGTTGTATGGGAGGCTGACAAGCGTGGGATTGAGCAGCCAGTGTCTAGCACTCGAGTTTGGGGCAGACTACTGGGTCGAAATCCAGCGTGAATTGAACGGCCGCTCGCCTTCCAGAAAATAGATGCCGGTCTGATACTGGAAGCGTGATCCGGCGAGCTGTGCCTGCAGCTCAATAGTGACAGGCTCGTCGCTCCCGTTAATCCATTCGGATCTCCAGGCGACGGCGACATCTGGGGCCTGCGGATTGTCCCGCGCCGAAACGACCACTCGGAAGCGTTGGTCCGGTGACACGTCAACCAGTTGGACCCGGAACTCCAATTGGCCAGGCCCGACTCGCCTAACTCGTGCTCGGACCTCCGGGATTGCATCCGCCTCTGTGGCATACCCATCGAGCAGTTCCTCCATCGCGGTGTTGACCTGCACTAGGCTGCAGTTAGCCCTTTGCAGGTTTGCCTGCCAGAACCGGTAACCCTGTAGCCGCTGGGGTGCATCATCGGTGCCCATCACCCGCAGCACTTCGGCCGGCGCCTCGCGACCACAGGCCCGTTCCAGTGCGGTGACCCAGGCTTCCCCCAACGCGTAGATCAACCGCGAGTCGTATTGGGCCCGAAACGAGCTAGCAGCTAGAAAGTCGGTAAAGCGCAGGTCGTGCCGGCGCCAGGCTGCCGCGGCCAGTATGCGCAGGGCATCGCGTTGTTCCGGCAAGTCCAGCACATTGTACGAAATCCACTCCGCGTACCCTTCGTTGAAGAACCCGGTGTATGCGGCGTGATCGGTCAGGCGCCCGCGCGCGGCAATATCTGCGAGGACGTGGGCGGTCTCGTGGACGAATACGTGACTGCGCTCGTCGGGTTTATATAGTGACTCCCTCGCAACACGCATGCGCTTCCAGCCCGCGATGCCAAGGTGGTTGGTACCAGGATCGGTCAGATCGGCGACAATTCGCTCACCGGTTTCTGGGGCGCCAATCAACGCCTGGACTTTACGGTAAAAGGCGTCAGCCTCAAGGTGCAGCAACGCTGCGCGTTGCTCATCAGCCTTGTAGTAGGTCAGCTCGTAGTATTTGGACTGCAGGCTCTCGGGTCGTTGAGGAATGTCCGGTCCTGTGCCCAGCCCTGGGGCAATGATGCCGGCAGCGTAGGTCAGCGCAATCAGCGTTGCAGCTGCAACGAGGCCAATTGAGGCAAGGCGCGAGGTGGCCTCGCCGGGTTCGACGGCGCGTTCGCCGTACCGGGTCCACAACAACCCTGCCAGCAGCAGAGCCGCGCCTGCCAGGCTCCCCTGTACGACCCAGGGTTTCGAGTTGATTTGTATTCCATCGCCCTGCATCTCGATGTCCAGCAACGAGATNGGGTTTAGATAGCTGAGTGCAGGGTTTGCCTCCCCTANAAATGCGCTCACCGCCCATAACAATAGGAAGAACAGGATGCCTATCCATCTGAACCAGGAAATCAGCACTCCATAGGCGATAGCGATTCCATATACGCCCACCATCAGCGCGAGTTCCAGCCACCAGTAGTCCCAGCGAAACTGCGAGTCCGTAATCGAGTTGGCGCCTAGCGAGAGGACCCAGAGTGAGTCGAGATGGGAGAGGCTGCTGAGTAGGGCGAGCATGCTGAAGCCCGTCGCGATCTTAGTGGCAAAGATGCGCCAGCGGGTCAGCGGCAGGGCCCAAAGCAGTCGCAGTGTGCCGTTGTCCTGCTCATGGGGAAACAGCAGGTAACCGGTCGCTAGCCCAAACAGGCACCCCATGGTAGCCGCCGGCGAGCCCTGACTGACGTCGTGCAGCATGGACATCTCGGCCCAGGTCAGCGTGTCGGGTGAGCGCGCGAGAAAGGCCTCGGTCAGCGCAAACGCCTCTAGTACGATGAACGCAAGTGGCAGGGGCCAGAGATGGAAAAGCTCCTTGCGGGCGAGCGCGATTGTAGGGCTGGTTCCACTCATGGAAACACAATCCTGGTCAGGCCAAGACGTATCGGGGCAACCTCGCCAGGGGGCGTGCATTCAAGCGCTAATGCCGCTCGCGTGCCAGCACCATAGGGTCTGCCCAATGCATGGCTGATGGTGCGCCCNATNANTGTGGCTTGCTCCCTACGCATCCCACGGGGTGACAGGGGTGCATCGAACCAGGCGATCCAGGAATGGAGAACATCGCATCTCGTCCCAGGCGCCGGCGCNGTCGAGAACTCGTATTNCACCTNCACAACTCCGAACTCGTCTTTGCCAACCCGCAGCGGGGATGTGCTGGCGGGCAGGGTGGCGAGNGCAGACTCCCATTCAGGGCGTTCACCNAGCTCCTGCATGCGCTCNGCCCAAGTTGTGATATGGGTCTCCCAGGATATATCCGTTGCAGCTTCCAATCTTGATTCGACAGGGTTCCAGGTATCCCGCCACCAGTCCCTGGCATCCCCCCGGTAACCGTCGCTATACAGTTGCCGCGCAAGTTCAAGGGTACGTGCATGGCCAANCTCGTCAACCAGACTGCGCCAGGCGCTGTAGGCATATGACAATGCGGTGGCGTCTCCCAACGACTCCATGGTGCGGTCCCACCTNCTTGCACCGTCTGCGCTGATGCCAACCACCCGGGTNCCATACAGCGCCCGCACCAATAGAGGTTCGGGTGTGTCTGTGCTGCCCATAGGCGGTGGTGCGTTGGCGCCATGAACAGCCCAATAAAGGGCAAAACCATCGTGCAGCACGTGCAGCGGTTCAACGGTTGTGGTGCGCCCGAGCATGAGTGTGTCNAGTACCTCGTGGAACACAAAGGCTCCNAAGAAGTGCCGGTCGTCAACCCGAGAGAAGTCAGCTGAGAGCACTACGCCGTGCTCGACCGAGGCGTACTCGACGTCGTACTCCATGGGCTCCACCAGAGGTGCGAAGATTACGCCGAGCCGGAATGACTCTGGGATTGGGGTGATGGAGGCAAGGCTGTTCATACGCTCCCCCAGGTAGCTGGCCAGAGCCTCTCCCTCTACTCTCCACCGGGGCTCGATGTGCGCTACGCTCACGAAGCGCTCCTGCGCGACGTGCTCGTTTCCAAGCTCAAAAGGTACGACTTTGTCTTCGTGACCAAATAAGGTGGCAGCGCCGAGGCCTACTACAGCGAGGACCAGCACAAAGCTCTTGTCGCGCGCCGACATGGGCCTGGANAGTTGCTCGGCAAATGAGCCTTCCCGCAGGTGCAGAAAATAGCGTGCAAGGCCGACCGCAAGTACGCCGATGACGAGCGTCTGCACCAACGCAAGGACCGGGAGTGTAGTTCGCTCGGACGCAAACTGCTCTGAGTCGATGAGCCAGAAGGGGCCGAACCGGTCGAGTTCAAAAGGTGTGTAAGAGTCGAGAGCGGCGGTCACCAGTACCGCGAGGGCCGCCAGACCCAGTCTCAGGCGCCCGAGAAACGATACAGCAAAGACAGAAGACCACAGCACAAAGACCCAGGCCGAAAGGCGCGCGGCCATCAGCAGCATAAAGCGCACTGACAATGGTTCATGGCGCGACGCTAGCGATGCGGTGTAGAGCCAGACGCCCAGCGAAATCACGAGCAGGGTCCCGAAACCTAGCCACCATTTGACCCACTCGTGCTGACCCCTNGCGACAGGCAGCGCTTCAATGAAACGCTGTGAGCGGTCGCCATACTCGCGAACCACCAGTTGCTGACCCAGCACGATGGCAATCACCACTGCAACGGGCATCGCAAAAAGGCTTGCAACCGACAGGTAGCTTGTCAAACCGCCTGTGCGCTCGAGTAGGACCACCTGGGCCCAGGTGGTCAGCAGAGCAAAACATGCGAGTGCAACGAATAGCGTCTTGTGCTGAACAAGCTCCTTGCGGAGCAGGGCGCGGATTGCGGTGCTCACAGCGCGACTTTCTTGCCGACCATGGAGACGAAAGCGTCCTCCAGCGATAGCGGTACCTCGCGCCAGGGCCAGGCCACGTGGCTGCTCTGAACCCTCGGGTCAGAGCGGACGACGACAATCCGAGTGCCCTCGCGCATAGTGTCCTGGAGGACGGCGCGGCCATGGCTGAGGGTCTCTGGCAGGGCCTCGTCGGGGTCCGCGTTGGGCAGGTCGTAGCGCTTTACGGAGGTCCGCAGAAGATCGAGCGAGCCCTCATAGTGCATGCAGCCAGTATCGACGATGCCCACCTTATCTGCGGCCTGTTCAACCTCGTCAATCAGGTGTGAGGAAAACACCGTGGTCCGCCTGGAGCGTGCTGCCTCGTCTCGCACGATGGTAATAAACTCGCGCCGGGCAACCGCATCCATACCCGCGGTCGGTTCGTCCAGGAGCAGCAGTTGTGGCCGATGCGCTAGGGCTAGTGCCAGCGCCAGTTTGGCCCGCATCCCACCGGAGAAACCGAGAATACGGCGGCGTCTGGGCACCTCGAGCGCGTCCAGTAGGCGCTGATATTCGGCATCATCCCAGTTGGGGTAAAACCCCGCAACGAACTGCCCAAGCCGGAGCGGATGCATCCACTCGTAGAAGTTTTGCTCCTGCGCGACGTAGCCAAGCTTTTGCCTCAGCCGTGGGTCATCCCCCTTCAGCACTTCGTCGAACAGCGCAACGCTGCCGCTGTCGGCCCGAGTGACGCCCATTATGACCTGCATGGCAGTGGACTTGCCGGCGCCGTTGCGGCCGAGAAAACCGTATACCTCGCCCTCTTCAACACGCATGTCGAGGCCGGCGAGCGCGTTGACGTCACCAAAGGACTTGGTGACCTGGGACAGCATCAGTGCGGACAAGGCAGGGAGTTCAAGTGAAGTGTGCGCATCTTCGCATTTTTTTGCCCTGTTCAGCGCGCCAACGGGCTGCTGACGCGCGCCGGCAGAGTGCGGGCTGGTGGTACTGTAGTGAGCTGTTTGCTGGCAGGAGCTACAGCATGCCGGAAGGTCCAGAAATCAGGCGGGTTGCACTGCGTCTTGACAGAATCCTGTCGGGGCGGACTATCGAGTCGGTTTGGTTTGCACAGGCGCCACTGCGACCGTACGCGTCGGTGATTACAGGGCAGNANGTCTGCTCGATAACCAGTCGAAGCAAGGCGCTGCTGACCGCTTTCAGTGGTGGTTTGACCCTGTACAGTCACAATCAGCTNTATGGAAAATGGTTTGTTGTGCGCCGGGGCCGNGAGCCGCGCACTGACCGGGCACTGCGCGTAGCNCTATGCACGGCCACGCACTGTGCATTGCTCTACTCGGCGACCGATATTGCACTCTTAAGCGCCGAGGAGTTGGCGGCGCACTCCTACCTGGCCCGGCTGGGGCCCGAGGCGCTTGATGATTCGGTTNGCTGGCGCGAGATTGCCGCGCGCCTGCAAAGTCCGCGGTTTTGCCGCCGCCGGCTCTCGGCGCTCTATCTGGACCAAGGGTTTGTGGCGGGGATCGGCAACTANCTTAGGTCNGAAATCCTCTACGACGCCGGAGTTGCACCGAAACAGCGGCCAGTGGACCTCAGTCGCGGGCAGATCGGACGCCTCGCGCGGAGCACGCTNGACTTGACNCGGCGGGCACTCAGGACTGCCGGAGTTACGAACCCCCCGCNCCGNGTTGCCTCGTTGCGGCGNAATGGNATGCGACGCGACGCCTACCGCTGGGCGGTATTCGAACGTGATGGCTTGCCCTGCTATGTNTGTGNCAACNCGATCAGTCGGGTTGAGGCCGGTTCGCGGCGCCTTTATCTTTGTCGGGTCTGTCAGTCNGCCTGAGCCTCATTTGTGCGAGAAAGTTTATTCTGCTGAAGAGTGATCGTTTCGATTGCACATGGTGACGAGCCCTCATGTACAATCGTGTCCGAGAATGGGTACAAGGGGAGTACAGAAAAAGAATGAGGTACGAAGCACCTAACACAACCAAGGAAGCGGCCTCGCTCCTGGCGGAAGAGAAAGGCAGTGCCTTTGTTCTTGCCGGCGGTACCGACCTCCTGGTCCGGATGAAGGGCGGTTTTGTTGAGCCGGACCTGATAGTCGACATCAAACACATTCCCGCTATGAAGGCGGTCTCGAGCGGCGACAGCGGCTTCAAGATCGGTGCGGGCGTTTCAGGGGCCGAGCTTAGCGAGAACAAGGCAGTCAGCAAAGCGTGGCCGGGTGTTGTTGAAGCAACCCAGTTGATTGGATCCGATCAGATCCAGGGGCGCGCAACAATGGTCGGCAATCTCTGCAACGCATCGCCGGCTGCCGACAGCGTTCCGGCCATGATTGCCGCGGGCGCCAAGGCATCGATCGTGGGGCCATCCAACCGCCGGACGGTCGCAGTAGAGAAGCTTGTCACTGGGCCTGGTACGACTAGCCTTGAGAAAGGCGAGGTGGTTGAGTCGATCACCCTGCCGGCGCGGCCGAAGAATTCGGGTGATGCTTATCTGCGTTTCATTCCGCGTACTGAGATGGACATCGCGGTTGTGAGCGCGGGTGTCAGCCTGACGCTGAAGAGCGGTGTGATCGAAAGCGCGCGGGTGGCATTGGGCGCCGTGGCACCGACTGCTCTGCTCGTTGAGGATGCGGCCGAGGCCATTGTCGGCACTTCACTTGATGATGAAGCGCTCGATAAGCTGGCGGCAGCGTGTTCGGCAGCCTGTAATCCAATTGATGACAAGCGCGGCACGGTTGAATATCGCACGCGCGTGGCGGGGGTGCTTGGGCGCCGTGCCGCAAAGATCGCGTATGAACGCGCAGGAGGCAAATGATGGCTGGCGTACTAGTAAACACTACTGTCAACGGCGATCCGGTTGAGTTTGCCTGCCCGCAGGACGAAGTGCTCCTCGACTCGCTGCGTAACCGTGTCGGCCTGACCGGCGTCAAGGAAGGTTGCGGCACGGGCGACTGCGGTGCTTGCAGTGTCACGCTTGATGGCCGTCTGGTCTGCTCCTGCCTGGTGCTTGGCGCCGAGGCAAACGGGCGCGAGATCGGAACCGTCGAAGGTGTAGCTGATGGCGATCAACTGCACCCTTTGCAAGAGAAGTTCATTGAGCACGCCGCCCTGCAGTGCGGTATTTGCACCCCGGGGTTCATCGTCGCAGCCAAGGCGCTGCTGGACCGCAACTCGGATCCGACCGAGACTGAGATTCGCTATGCGCTCGCAGGCAATCTCTGTCGTTGCACGGGCTACGACAAGATTGTCCGTGCCGTGCAGGCGGCCGCTAAAGATCTCAGGAAGTAAACTCCGAACAAAGGCACTGATATGGCAAAGCAACACGATACAAGCTATACGAATCAGACCTTCAATCTTGTTGGTACGCGCGTAGCGCGCCCAGACGGGATCGAGAAGGTCACCGGCCGAGCGAAGTATGGAGCAGACGCGTTTGCTCCGGGTCAGCTTGTAGGCCGGGTACTGCGTTCGCCCCACGCGCACGCNGAAATTAAGAAGATCGACNTCTCNAAGGCAGAGAAACTGCCAGGTGTCAAAGCNATTATCACCAGCGAAGATCTGCCGGATCTGTCGGGCGGCAACCGCGGTCAACTCGATATTCTCGAGAACTGCATGGCACGCGGACGGGCGCTCTATGANGGGCATGCNGTCGCGGCCGTAGCTGCAATTGATGAGCAGACCGCCAAGGCGGCACTCAAGGCCATTAAGGTCCAATACAAGGTGCTGCCTCACGTCACAGACGTGGACGAGGCTATGAAGCCAGACGCACCGGTCGTTCAGGACTTTGTCCGCACCAGCGGCGTGCAGCCGAAGCCGACCGAGCCTTCCAACGTTTGCCGTCGATCCCAGTTTGGCCATGGTGATGTCGATGCCGGCTTTGCAAAAGCTGACGTCATCATCGAGAAGTCCTACAAAACCGAGCAGACCCACCAGGGCTACATTGAGCCGCATGCGTGTCTGGCGACCGTGCTCCCTGATGGCAGTGGTGAACTTTGGGTGACCACGCAGGGGCACTACACATATCGTAANGTTTGCTCTCAGTTGCTTGGCCTCGACATCGCCAAGCTNAAGGTCACCTCTTCCGAGATTGGTGGCGGCTTTGGCGGCAAGACTCACGTCTGGATCGAACCGCTGGCACTGGCTTTGTCACGCAAGTCGAATCGTCCCGTGAAGATGGCGATGACCCGCGAAGAGGTATTCAAGGCTTCGGGCCCGACTTGCTCAACCTCGATGGACATCAAGATCGGCGCGACTAAAGACGGCCGTATTACGGCTGCCACCGCTGATCTGCGGTATCAGGACGGCGCATTTCCCGCGACCTGGGGCATGCTCGGCGCTATGACCGCCTACGCGTGTTACGACCTCGAAAANGTGCAGACAGTTGGCTACGACGTGCTGTGNAATCGGCCCAAGGTTGCCGCCTACCGCGCACCTTCTGCACCGATGGCTGCGTTTGGTGTTGAGAGCACGATNGATNTGGTTGCTGCCGAAATTGGCATGGACCCGATCGACTTTCGCATTNTGAATGCGGCTAAAGAAGGTACTCGTGCTTCCTACGGCCCAACCTACGGACCGATCGGCATTGGCCCAACGCTGCAGGCTGCAAAAGAGCACCCGCACATGAAAGCGAAGCTAGGCAAGAACCAGGGCCGTGGTATGGCCTGTGGGTTCTGGTTCAACTTCGGTGGCCAGACCTGCTCTGACATCAACATCGGCGTAGACGGTTCGGTGAACCTGACGGTTGGTACGGTCGATGTGGGTGGTGCACGTGCATCACTGTCACTGATTGCCGCAGAAGAACTTGGCATCCCTTACGATCAGGTTAAAGCCAANGTGGCTGATACGTCATCGCTTGGTCACAATGACACGACGGAAGGCAGTCGTGGCACGTTCTCATCCGGTATGGCCACCATCTTTGCGGCGCGCAACACGATTGATGAACTCATTGATCGNGCGGCCAAAATGTGGGACATCCCCGTAGAGTTTGTAGAGTGGAAAGANGGTGAAGCGCGCGCGGTTGGTGATGAGCACAGNAATCTGCCGCCNCTCTCTTTAAAAGANATTGCCGCCAAGGCGCCGACCACGGGCGGACCCATTGCCGGTCACAACGAGATTGTTGCTGACGGTGCTGGCGTCTCCTTCGCGAGTCACCTCTGTGATGTTGAGGTTGATCCTGAAACCGGTGACACGAAGGTCATCCGTTACACGGTAATACAGGACGCTGGCAAGGCNATTCACCCTGATTACGTTGAGGGTCAGTTCCAGGGTGGTGCCGCACAGGGCATCGGCTGGGCGCTGAACGAGGAATACATCTACGGTGATGACGGCCTGCTGCAGAACGCCGGCTTCCTGGATTACAGAATCCCGGTCTGCTCCGACCTGCCGTTTATCGACACGCAGATTCTTGAGATTCCGAACCCGAATCACCCGTACGGGATTCGTGGTGTGGGCGAAACCTCNATTGTGCCGCCGCTGGCTGCAATTGGTAACGCCGTCTCGAANGCTGCCGGNGTTCGCATGACGCACGTGCCGATGTCGCCGCCAAGGATNCTGAANGCGATGGACGAAGCAAGTGACGTTGCAGAAGCGGCGGGTTAAGACCNNAAGCNTCTTGCCAACACGGGNGGCTATNCCCNCNNTGTAAGATAAGAACGGCAGAGCTCTTGNGCTCTGCCGTTTTTTTTCGTNNGGGTCAGTGCGCCNGGNGTCTTAANCAGAGATAGGCAACCATGAAACACCTAGTGGAGTTGAGCGGTGTCATTCGNGACTCGGCNGAAGGCCTAGCNTCNGTCGAGGTAGAAGCCGAGACCGTGCGCCAGCTGTTTGACTACATGCTCGAACGCTTCCCGGATCTCAACGATCACATGGAAGAGGGTATTGCAGTCTCGATCAACGGTGAAATCTTTAGGGACGCCTGGGTCAGAAGCCTACCTGAGGGAGCTGAGATCGTATTGCTGCCCAGAATCGCGGGCGGCTAGTGGGATTGCACAGGTCGAGCNAGCNGNCATGAGTTTNGAGTTGGATGGTCAATAAGACAGACGGCTAATCAAGGCCCNANGTGTCATGTANACTCNNNACGCTANGCNNNACNAATAACAATAATAATGGACGGACCGTTTTGAGCGANAACAGNGNCAATCTTTCGATNGCNGGCACGCCGGCAGCATCGCCTCTTGGATACTTCTCCTGGACNTCNATTCAGGCNGCGCGTGATCCCCTTTANATTATGGTGATCATCTACATCTTTTTCCCGTACCTCAGCAATACGGTGATTGGTGATCCGGTTGAAGGTCAGTCGCTGATTGGATACTTGAATGCGGTTGCAGGTTTCATCATGGCTTTGACTGTGCCATTCATGGGTGCAATTGCTGACAAAATTGGTCGACGGAAACCTTGGATTGTCGTTAGTCATATCTTCCTAGTGGTNACGGCTATANCGCTTTGGTGGGTAATGCCGGATGGCCAAGGACTAGGCTTGCTCGTTACTTTTGCAATCTTACTCGTGATGATNGTTGCGTTTGGNTACTCCGANGTTTTTCACAATGCAATGCTTCCGAGNGTNGCGCCGCGCAATAAGACGGGNTTGGTTTCTGGTCTCGCNTTTTCTGTCGGCAATATGGCCGCCATCGTGTGGTTGGTGTTAATCCTCTTNGCATTTGCTTTGCCTGGAACCCAAGACTGGAGCTTCCTACCTGAAGCCCCTCTCTTTGGCGTTGATCAAGAGGCTCATGAGCACGAGCGNATGGTNGGTCCGATTGCNGCCATATGGCTGATTTTCGCGACGTTGCCGTTGTTANTTTTTACNCCCGACGGNGACCCGTCCNCTAANTCGATTTTGCAGGANGTTAAAGAAGGCTTGGNNGAGGTCNTCGAAACNATTCGGCAAGCTAAGCATTATGCGAATGTAGGGATCTATCTGGTTGCACGCATGTTCTTCAACGATGGAATGATCGGTGTTCTTGTATTCAACGGCGTCTATGCGACGGGTGTTTTCGGATGGGACAGCACAGCCATGCTCATCCTAGGCGTGCTCACCAGTGCTTCAGCGATGGTTGGAGCTTACCTTGGCGGTCTCCTGGACGATGCNTTGGGTTCCATCAACACGCTTAAGGTCGCGATTGGCATGACGACGNTAATCCTTTTGTTGCTTATTTCTATAGANATAGGTGTGATCTTTTTCGTGTGGCAGGTTGGGACGGAACNGATCTGGANCATCCCGTACTACAACAGTATTTCNGAANTNTTTTATTTGATCCTTTTTCAAATTTTTGCCCTCTTTTTTGTTACTGGGCTCTCTGCGTCACGNACGCTGATGGCAAAGCTCTCGCCTCCTGAGATGGCAACTCAATTTTTCGGTCTGTACAGTTTGTCAGGGACAGTTACGGCGTTTCTTGCGCCACTCATGGTTGGAATAGCAACCAGTACTTTTCAATCCCAACGAGCTGGTTATGGTGCGCTGGTATTGTTGATGCTAATTGGAATGGTGATGTTATTCTGGGTTAANGAAGAACAGGCCACCGTAGCACCTCGGTCCTGATCGTGAATGTTGTTNAACTGGACCNGCAAGTTAAACCTTANCTGTGTACTTCNTGGTCCNTACGCAAAGAACTAATAGGAGTAAAGCATGCTAGAAGCCGGCGCAGCCGCACCTGACATAACTTTGCGCAGCCATGATGGTGAGGAAGTCAGCCTCACCGGTCTGCGCGGTAAGTGGGTCGTGCTACACACTTTCCCTCTTGCATTCACCGGTGGCTGAAGCAATCAAACTTCCACTTTCAACCGTGCGTTGAAACAGTTTGATGAAAAAGGTGCACAGCTGCTCGGTATGAGCGTGGACTCGACGTTTGCGCTTAAGACTTGGGCTACCGCAATGGGTGGCATTCGCCATCCGTTGCTTGCGGACTTCTGGCCCCATGGTGGTGCTGCGCAGGCCCTCGGGATCCTGAATGAGGGCGTAGGCATTGCCAACAGGTCGCTGTTCATCATTGATCCCAAAGGGATCATCCGGCACAGCGAGGCCCACACCTCGACGCTGCCGGACGTTGCTGCAACCCTGGACCGGCTTGATGAACTGCAGGGTTGATTGGGAGGCGTAAGCAGCCCGCGCTTACGGGCTACCCCGCTGTAACCAATCGGCTTAGTATTGTTGCCCGGTGACATTTGTCTGGGGCAAAGTACTGCTGTGTCTGAAAGAAGTGAACAGGATGCGAGCGGGNCTGCGGTCGAAACGTCTGGNGCAGACGAACAANCNGAACCGACTGCNGCTGGACCGCTCACGGGTATCCGTATCCTTGATCTATCCGCGGTGGTATCGGGTCCGATGGCAAGCATGGTGCTCGCCGATCAGGGTGCGGACGTCATAAAAGTNGAGCCGCCTGGCTGGGGCGACGGCATTCGTTTTCTTGGCGCGAGCAACAATGGCGTTGGCGCGATGTTCTCGACAATCAATCGCAATAAGCGCTCGATTGCCGTGAACTGGAAACACCCGGAAGGTGTCGCCATTATGCGGCAGTTAGTGAAAGGTGCTGACGTCCTGTTGCAGAATTATCGACCGGGCAAGCTCGACCGTGCCGGACTGGGNTTTGACGATCTCCATAGCCTTAATCCTGATCTTNTCTATGCNTCGATCAATGGCGTGGGGGAGACTGGGCCGCATGCGGGGCAGAAGGTTTACGACTACGTCATTCAGGGTTTGTCCGGCGCGACGGACACGTGGATGAATGGCCAACGTGCCATGTTCCGCACCATTGTTTATGACAAGGTCACGGCGATGACTGCTGCCCAGGGCATTACAGCGGCGCTGCTGGCGCGCGAACGTGGNTCCGGAGGGCAACATATCAGGCTCTCCATGTTGGACGCGGGGCTGCAGTTCAACTGGCCNGACCTTATGTGGAATTACACATTTGACGACCCGCGGGCACAGCTGTCCGGAGATCTTGCCGACTCGTATGAGGTGAGCGANACGTCAGACGGAGCTGTTGTATCCCACGCGCTGAATGGAGANACAAGTACCTACTCGACCGANGAGCTTGTGGAGCTTTTCGCCCGCAACGACATGCCGATTGGTCGCGCTAATCTGCGAGCGGAGGTCGAACATGATCCACAGGTTAAGGCAACCGACGCGCTTGTTCGCTACGAACATCCCCGTGGTGGCGCCTTGCGCCAGCCGCGTCCGTCAGTGCGGTTCGAGAAGACCCCGGCATCGATTCGGCGGCCGTCGCCGGAGGTGGGTGAACACACGGTCGAAGTTCTGTCAGAACTTGGGCTTGATATTGAGGAGATGCGCGAACTGGCGCGGAAGGGTGTCATAGCCTGATATAACTGCGAACGCTGTTTCGCGACGCCTGAACCTACTGGAGAATGCCGGACTGGCGGCGGGTATTGCCGAACACGGTTACCTTTGGAGGGCGCGACGAGTTGATCGATGTCAGGCTCCCTCAGATACCACTTAATAAAACCGTGGCCGAACTTGTT
>PAWP01000008.1 GCA_002714125.1 Gammaproteobacteria bacterium | reverse complement strand
GATGAAGTTCTATCTCAGATCTTTTTCAGTTCAGAAGTTCGGCTAACTCACGACGCGTTGCCACCAACCACGCCTAGGGGGCTCCGGCGGTTCTGAGGTGTCTTCAGTCGAAACGCTAGACGTTTTATCGGTTTCGATTTCATTAGATGAACTAGTCGCTATCACGGGCCCTTCGAAATCTGACGTTTTGTTGGAATTTTCAGGTTTTACATCTGGCGCCCCACTCGGCTCAGCGTTATTTTCGACCTCTGCGGTGGCCTTGTCTAAGTCTGAGCTGGCTGATGCGGATGTGTTGGACTCAGCTACTGCGTTTTCTTCTGCAGTATCTGTTTTTACCTTTGTAGCTTCAGACACCTTTCGGTCATAGGCCGCCTTGCGTTCCTCGGGGTCTTCGATGGCCATCAGTTCGCGACGGGACGAGAGTTTTACGCCACCGTCGATATTCATCCCGGCGAACTCGGCGGTAGGCCAGGCCACCGTGAAGAACGGTACTAGTGAGCTTGCGCCACACATGGCCTGCACTCCCAGGCCGTAAGCCTTCCGTATCACCACGCCAAACATCGAGGTGGTGAGGTTGGCGCCCACATTGAACATCCGTGCGCAGTGGCGAACCATCGCCTCACGTTCGTGATCAGGTCCAACCATGATGCCCGGGCAGTCCATCATCGTCAGCACGGGGATGTCGAACGAGTCCATCAGTTCAAGAAAGCGCGTGCCTTTATCGGCCCCTGGTGAGTCGATCGCGCCGGCCAGGTGGACTGGGTTGTTGGCCACCAGCCCCATCGGTCGCCCTTCGATACGAAAGAGCGCCGTGATGATGCCAATGCCAAAGTCCCGCCGCAGTTCCATTACAGAATCTTTGTCCGCCAAGGTTTCTATGATGTCGCGAACGTTGTAAGTGCGAACACGATCCTCTGGGATGAGGTGGCGCATCCGGCGTTGATCTTGGGCCTCCCAGTGATCGATAGGGCCTTGGAAGTAGCTGAGGTAGCGTTTAGCAGCGGCTATCGCGGCTGCATCATCATCCACCAGCACGTCCACTACCCCATTAGGAACCTGAGTCGACATTGAACCAATAACGCTGGGGCCGTGCTGCCTTACTTCTCCCGTCAGATCCGGACTGGTGAGACCGATCGAGGAGTCTTTCGTTGAAATGATGACGTCGCAACAGCCCAGCAGCGCAGCGTTTCCACCGTAACACTCGCCCGAGTTGATGCCCACCAGCGGCACAAGCCCGGAGAGCTTGGCGAATTCGGCAAACATCTTGGTATCCATGTTTACCTGACCGCTCTTACGGCCATAGTTAGTGATACGACCCATCCCTTCAGAGAAGANCACCATTGGCAGTTGGTAGCGGTTTGCCAGCTCGTAGATTCGGTCCTGTTTGTATTCCCCCAGGGCATTGCGCGTNCCGGCCGGGGTCATTGCGTCGTAGTGCACAACTGCGACGCGTGACTGCTCATCGCTGAATGCCTCCGCGTTGACGCTGCCCACACCCATCACCACGCCGCCAGCGGTCTGCCCAGCCGCGAGGGGGCCAAATTCCTTGAACGAATCGTCATCGCAGAGATCCGCAATGTTCTCCCGCGCCGTACGCCGCCCTTTCGCATGCCAGGCCTCGACCAGCTCCGGTTTGGCCTCATCGTACGCGCGCTGTTTGCGTTCCAACGTCTCCTGCAGGTCGCCGCGGATCAGATCAGGGTCTTCCTCACCGCCNGCCTCGATGGCACCGCCNGCCACGTCAGACTCGTTGATGAAAACTATGGGGTAACCCTCACGGACAACGTCACCCTCAGCCATGGAGACTGAAACGACCNCACCGCTCGCCTCGGCCTTGATTTCATGCTGCAGCTTCATGGCTTCAACGACCGCCACCAGCTGGCCAACCCGNACTTCATCGCCGGTGGTCACTTCTACGCCAACTAGGGTGCCCTGTATCGGTGAACGTAGTCCGATTGAGCCCTCCGGGCCCTCTGCTGGACCGCTTGCCGCGGTGAGTGCATCACCCANTTCGGGCGCGCCGCCCACGGGTTCGGTAAAACTGGCCGCGCTTTCGTCGAGGGTTGCAAGGGCAGCTATGTTGGTGTCTATGAAGGTTGTGTCGTAGCCGTTTGNGGCAAGTTCCGAGCGGCTGAGGACCTGGCGCAGGAATGACAGATTGGTGTTTAGCCCTTCAACCCGGAACTCAGCGAGCGCGCGGCTTGCTCGGGTTAAGGCGCCTTCAATACCTGGCGTCGTGGCGTGCCCCGTGACCCGGGCCAGCAGGGAATCGAAGGACAATGATGTCTCATAGCCGCGATAGGCAAACCCGTCAGTCCTGATCCCGGGTCCGCTGGGTGCCTCGTATACNCGCAGGGTGCCNGTCTCCGGGCGCAGAGTGCCGTCCNNCTGCACACTCTCCATNCACACCCTNGCGCCTACCGCGTNGCCNCGGGCNCGNAGTGCNTCNGGGTCACCGAGCCCAAGCTCANCGAGGCTGGCGCCGCTTGCNAGTTGCAGTTGNGCCTGAACNAGATCCACGCCGCTCACNGCTTCAGTNACAGCATGTTCGACCTCAAGGCGGGCNTTTACCTCGATGAAGGCAATCTCCTCGCCGNNGATGAGAAANTCAACCGTNGCNGCATTGNTTAANCCGATGCTCGCGGCAATCTGGAGCGCGNCACTAGTGAGCTNGTCNNCAANGCTCTCGACTNAGTGCGGGCGCGGGCGCAATGTCGATNAGTTTCTGGAAGCTCCGCTGCAGACTGCAGTCGACCGTCCCCAGGTGGGTCAATGCNCCGTTACNGTCGCCAANCACCTGCACTTCGACATGGCGACCNGGNCGCCACGCCTCGGCGTANAGGTCNGGGCTNCCAAACGCTGCGNTGGCCTCTGANGTAGCCTGCTCAAAGCNGCTTTCGAGTTCNTCGGTATTGGTGACAAGGNGCAGCCCGCGGCCCCCACCACCTGCCANGGGCTTCAANACNACGCCCTCGGNATGCGCACCCAGTAGCTCGGCGACCTGCGCCGGGGTTACGCCGCCGTCGGTACCNGGCAANACGGGCACGCCAAGTTCTTCGACGGCTGCCCGCATCGCAACCTTGTTCTCCGCTTTGGCAAGCCCGTCGGCATCNGGGCCGACAAATGTNATATCGGCGTCCGCGCAGGCCCTTGCAAAACTCGCTTTTTCCGCTAGGAAGCCGTAACCNGGGTGGATGGCGTCGCAACCATTGGCCGNGGCGGCCTCTATTATTGCGTCGGCATTCAANTAGGCNGAAGGNCCAACCCCNTCCAGCGCAACCGCTTCATCGGCTTTGCCGGTATGCAGACAGGACTCATCGTCTTTCGAGTAGATCGCTACGGTGTCGATACCCAGTTCTGCGGCCGCACGGAGAACCCGCACCGCCACTTCGCCGCGATTGGCAACAAGCAGTTTCATCTTCTTATTCCGTTTGCTTCAAGTGCCCGGAGTTGACCGGAACTGGGAGTGTACCAAGGCCAGGAACCCGGGGCGGTAGCCTGGCGGCGTGGGCTTCACTTGACGTCAGTTGGAGGCGGGCTTGTAGTAGGGCATGTCGCCGGAGACCGTGACNCGGCGCAGGACGCGCTTGTGAGGGTAGTAGTCGCTCGCCGCGTAATGCTGCACNGCCCGGTTGTCCCAGAACGCGATGGAGCCAGGCTGCCACTGGAATCGGCATATGTACTCGGGCCTATGATGCTGNGCGAGAAGTTCGGTCACGATCGCTCGCGAAGCCTCATCACCAACCGGCACTCCGGTCCGAGCGTCAAACAGCGACTCGTGGCGCAGGAAGCCGCCGTGGATGTAAAGCGCAGGTTTGCCAGTCTCGGGATGGGTCCGCACGAGGGGGTGGGTCACGCCGAAGGGAATCTCAGCCTTGATCTGGTCGCACAGAGATTCCGGGAGTCGCGTGAGAAAAACACGGTAATCGTTGACTCCATGCAAATGTTCGACGCGCTCTTTGAGTTCGTCGCGCAAACCTCTATAAGCGGCGTGGCTGTCGGAGAAAAGTGTGTCGCCGCCCGCTGGGGGNGCCTCAACACATTGCGCAATGGATCCCAGCGACGGTCGTTCCATCCATGTGACGTCGGTATGCCAGCTGTTCTCGGTACCTGGAGAGAACCGGCCGTGGCGGATTTCGAGAATGTAAGGGTTTTCACCGCTGCCCCCGAACGGGAATGCATCCAGGTCNCCGAANCNGCGGCCAAACGCCTCCTGCTGATTTTCTGAGAGGTGCTGATCGCGGAAGAAGATGACCTTGCGTTCGAGCAGGGTGTCGCGGATGAACTGGATGTCGTCCGCAGACAGTTCCGCTTTGAGGTCTANGCCATGCAGCACGGTGCCCAGGGTGATGCCGAGATGTTCGAATGCAACGCCTCGTTCGGCAGCCCTTGCTGCGAGCGCGGNGCTCACAGGCTCTGCGCCCATAGNCTCGTATTCTCGTGTCACCCCGAGCCCTGCGCGATTNTGGGGAGGGAATAGCTTCTCTGCGGGCGGTAATTCTGTGGCCATCTGCGCGACAAACGCTCTGCGCGTAGCCGAGATAGCGGTTGCGGTCCGTATTGCAACGTCATTGTAATGCTGCTGATTGTGGTCCTGCATGGCTGACTCCGAAGGTACCGGCCAGACAGCATAGCCTGTCTGGGTGTTAACGCGGTGCTCTGAGTTGGCGATCAGCGCTCGGCGATCCAGTCGGCGTTGAAACGCGCAAGGCGCAGGTACTGATCGTCGAACATGCGGCTGGCAAGCCCGCATTCGTATAGGCAAAGCACGGTTCCATCTTTCAAGGCTGTCAGGTCTGAATAGCCAGATGGTCCGTCTTCCAGCCGGTGCGTTGCTGCCCAGGTTACACAGCCATCACGACTCAATCGAACCGTTAGATACTTGCGGTCGTAGATGCGCCCGGTCTCTTCGGGACCGATACCACGATCCTTGGGCCCACCGTCCATCGTACGTTCGAGGACTCCCGGGTTGGCGAAAATGATATCGGGCCGCTCGGGTACAGCGATGATGCTGCCAAAGCAGATGGGCTCGACCAGGGCTTCGTCAAATCGGGGTTCACTGAAATCCGCTGCACCATCAGGGCTGGTGGTGATGATTCGTCGATGGTGGTGGGACTCGGTTCTTGAATTGAACAGTACTTCGCCGCTGGCAAGCTCGACCAGACAGGTCTCGTTGGGGTGCCGGAAGCGAGGTTCGTTGCGGACAATCATTTCGCTGGTGTGCCAGGTGTGACCGCCGTCGTCGCTGTATATGGCCGCAACTTCGCTTGGCCGGTGGCCGCGCTTGTCAGGGCCAAACTCGGTGCTTGAGCCATCTGACATCCAAACCGGTGCAATGAGTCTGCCGCCACTGAGTTGGATGCCGTGGCCCGGACCCACTGCGATGACCTGCCAGGGGTAGTGGGCTCTGAATCCTTCCACCACGGCGGTGATCTCTTTGGGGCTTCTCCAGGTCAGGCCGTCGTCTACGCTTTTCGTGTAGAACACGCGAGCGTAGTCTTGGCAGAACAACGCGTGGACCTCGCCGGAGCGCCGATCTGCGATGCAATTGAAGTTGTTCACGGGGGCAGTCGCGTCGAAAGTCTCATGGTCCACAACCGTAAACGGTGGCTCCCAGGTCAGCCCACTATCGGTTGAGCGCCGCATGCGAATATCGATCGGGTCCCAATCTCCACCTAGTCCCTTGCGCGCTTCGGTATATGCCAGCACTGTCCCCACCGCCGTCGTAACCAGTCCGGGTATACGGTACACGTGGTAGCCATCAGTTCGAGCTTCGAACAGGTCCTGTTTGTTGCAAAAGGCGGTCATGGCTATCTCCGTGATGGCTGATGGGGCTGTCAATGGTGTGTCTGCGGTTGAGAACTNTGCCACGGACGTACCTCTCGCAGAGCGCCCCTGTCGCGACAAACCAAACGATGTTTTTTATGCTGCTGCGACGAAGGCGACCTGGCCCTGGCAGTATGCGGCGCGTTGGCGTGCGTCAGCCGGATTCCGCGCTGGCCGCCGGCAGATCCAATTCCGCCAGTCGCGTCTTAATCGAGGCTGCAATACCGGCCTCATCGAGACCGCAGTCGCGCAACATGCTGGCGGGCTTGTCCTGGTGGACAAATGCGTCCGGGACGCCAAGCTGTAGTAACGGCGTCGGAATGCCTGCCTGGTGTAGGCATTCACCCACGGCAGAGCCGGCGCCACCACCGAGCACGTTTTCTTCGACGGTTACGATAAGTTGATGCGTCAGCCCGGCCTGCGTCACTGCCTCTACATCGATGGGTTTAACAAACCGCATGTCGATGAGGGTGGCACCCAACTCGGCGGCGACCGTGCGGGCTGGGTTGGTCATCGAACCAAACGCTAGGATGGCCACCTGTTTGCCGGTTTGCAGTTTCCTTGCGCGGCCGATCTCGAGCGCGGTCATCTCACTTCCTATCTCGACTCCTGGACCCTGACCGCGGGGATAGCGGATTGCCGCGGGTCCGTCGAGCACATATCCGGTGTAGAGCATCTGACGAGTTTCATCCTCATTGGATGGAGCCATCACAATGAGATTGGGTACGCAGCGCAGAAAGGAGAGGTCAAATACACCTGAATGTGTAGGTCCGTCTTCGAGCAGGCCGCTGCGGTCGATGGCAAACGTGACATCCAGATTCTGGATCGCGACGTCGTGAATCAGCTGATCGTAGGCTCGCTGCAGGAATGTTGAATAGATAGCTACAACTGGCTTCGCCCCCTGGGTTGCAAGCCCCGCAGCAAGCGTTACCGCGTGCTGTTCGGCGATTGCTACGTCGAAATAGCGGTCAGGGAACCGTTCGGAGAAATTGATCATGTCCGAGCCCTCACGCATGGCGGGTGTAATCCCCACCAGCCGTGGGTCTGCTTCCGCCATGTCGCAGAGCCACGCGCCAAAGACGTTGCTATACGACGGCCCGTTGGCGCCGGCGGGCTTGATGCCCGGCTTGGGTTCGATTTTTGACAGGCTGTGGGTGCCAACTGGTGAGGCTTCGGCAGGGCCGTAGCCTTTCCCCTTCTGGGTCACAAGGTGAAGGAATTGGGGACCGGGCAGGTCGCGTAGGTTCTGTAGCGTGTTGACCACTGCCTTCAGGTCATGCCCGTCGATAGGGCCAACGTAGTTGAAGCCCAGCTCTTCGAAGAGGGTGCCGGGGACAACCATACCCTTCATGTGTTCTTCTGTGCGGCGCGCAAGCTCCCACGCGTTCGGAATGTGCGACAGGATCTTCTTGCTGCCTTCGCGCATGGAGAGGTATAGGCGTGAGGACAATACCCGCGCGAAGTATTTGGCAAGTCCTCCCACATTGCGCGAAATCGACATGGCATTGTCGTTCAGGATGACGAGGACGTTGGCGCCCACATCTGCGACGTGGTTTAGCGCTTCGAATGCGAGGCCTGCGGTCATGGCTCCATCGCCAATAATGGCNANNGNGCGCCGCGCTGGGGCGTCATCCTCTTCAGCTGTCATGCGGGCGGCGATTGCCATGCCAAGCGCGGCCGAGAGCGCGGTGGACGAGTGGCCGACCCCAAATGTGTCGTACGTGCTTTCGGTGCGCACCGGAAAGGGTGCGACTCCCTCTTTTTGCCGGAGCGTGCCCATCTGCTCACGCCGCCCCGTCAGTATTTTGTGTGGATACGTCTGGTGGCCGACGTCCCAGACTAACTGGTCATGCGGGGTATCGAATACGTAATGCAGGGCGATGGTTAGCTCAATGACTCCAAGCCCTGCGCCAAAGTGGCCGCCGGTCTGGCCCACTGTGTAGATAAGGAAATGCCGCAACTCGTGCGCGAGCTGTTCGAGTTCGTCTTCGGCGAGCGAACGCAGGTCGGCCGGAGTATCAATTCGGTCAAGCAGCGGTGTCTCAGGACGTGTGAGTGGAATCTCTTCGAACATCAGAGTTGGGTGTTTGGGGTGGTGGTATGCACGGCTTTCTCAACCTGGATTTTACTGCCCGGCCNTCTGCCCGGCCACTTCAATTGGCTGCCGAGCATTTTGGGCACCACCCGAGAGTGACGGGGGACAGATATATAAGCATAGTGTGTGCTAGCAATGCGCGGCTACGCTCAGTGGGTTCGGCTCGCGACAAAATCAACCAGTGTACGGAGATCATGGGCGCGGTTGTCGAGGGTGGCGAGGGCTGCGTGAGCCTGCCCGACAGTGGCGTGGAGCTGGGCTTTTGCACCGTCCAGGCCAAGCGAGGATACAAACGTGGCCTTTGCATTCCGGGTATCGGAGGGCAGCTTGCCTATCTCAGCTGGATCGCCTTCCACATCCAGAATGTCATCCCGGATCTGAAATGCGAGCCCCAAAGCCTCGCCATAGCTNCGCAAACCTTGCGCCTCGTCCTCGTNTAGCCCGGCCAGGATGGGTCCCACCATGGTGCTGACAGTAATCAGTGCACCGGTTTTGGCGGCGTGCATGGCCCGCAGTTCGTCAAGGTTGAGCGTGCGTGTTTCGGCCGCCAGGTCGGTAACCTGACCATGCACCATGCCTGCAGCGCCCACCGCGCGACCGATATTGCTGATTAGTTCCAGTGCTGTCTGCGCATCGACTCCCGTTGTCGGCACCCGCGCAAGCGTCTCGAAGGCAGTCGTGAGTAGGGCGTCGCCGGCGAGGATGGCGGTCGCTTCGTCNTACTGTTTGTGGCATGTAGGTTTGCCGCGNCGGAGATCGTCGTCATCCATTGCGGGCAGGTCGTCGTGGACAAGCGAGTACGCGTGGATCAGTTCAATGGCAGCTGCCGGCAAGTCGGCATGGACGGGGTCAACTTCGCAGGCAACCGTCGAAAGGTAGGCAAGCGCGGGTCGCAGGCGTTTCCCGCCGCCAAACACGCAGTACGCCATCGCCTCGCCGAAGCGCGGGTCGGCAGCGGCCCCGGCGAGCGTGTTGCGCAGGGTGGCGTCAACGCGTGCTGTCCAGGTTTGGAGGAATTCAGGCGTCGCCGACATCTGTTTCAGGGTCAAATGGTACGGCCTCGCCCTTCTCGGTAAGCAGAGCAATCTTCTGCTCGGCGGTCCGCAGCGCCTGTTGGCACTCGCGCGTGAGGCGAATCCCCTCTTCGAAACTGGTGAGGGAGTCCTCAAGCGAGAGTTCGCCCCCTTCCAGTCGAGCTACCAGGGCTTCGAGTTTCTCGAGCGATACCTCGAACGGATAGGGCGTATCTGGTTTGTCAGCCATGACTCTGGGCGCGGCGGATCGGGGGCACGACAGTAATGGCCAATACTGGGTAGGTCAAACCTTCGACGGAGCGGTCGATCCACAACTGAACTCCATCCGGTGGGCGGGTGGCATCACGTTATCGACCCGCGGAGCAGCGCAATCGAAAGCCGCTGCCACAAACTGCTGGCTCAGTTTGGGCACCACTCGGGTGATTTAGGGCAAGCCCAGGTACCCGTGGATCAGAATTCAGGACTGGGCCCATGCATCATAGGTGCGCCCGTCTGCCCGTCAGGAGTGATAGGTGACAACAAATTCAAGAGGTCCCGGATAGGCCCGCGGACCAGTGTTGTCTGCAGTTGCTTTGGGGGATCCGCCTACGACAGAGGCGAGAATTACGGTTGGAATATCTCTGCCTTCGGGCTCCTCGTGTTATGCCGACCCTGGGCGGCAACATAAATCACCGAAGCGATGAGTGTTGAGCCCAGCAACTCCGCAATCGCGTCCCACTGCATGGTTGGATCTTGGATGGGTCTGGATATTCTTAACGTAAGGAAGCTGCCCGCAGATTTCCGCCTGCGCCTGGTTCACTGGCAGTTGGCGTTGCCCGATGGAGCCACCTGCGCCGCTGTGTTTTACTCGGCGTTAGTCATCAAAAATTCTTACTGGGGAGGCGGGGATGATTCGATACGGTCATAAGCTAATGCTGGTGTTGGTTGCAGTCCTGGCTTCGGCCGTGGTCCACGCCGATGCCAAGGGTGAAATTGCATATCGTCAGGGCGCTTTCAAAGTGGTTGGCGGGCACATGTCGTCGATGGTGGCGATTTTGCGAGGTCAGGTGAAGGAGGGGAATTTTGCCCTGCATGCCCAGGGCATGGCTGACATTGCCCAGGTCATCCCCAGTGTTTTTCCTGAGGGTAGCGGTGTGGGTAAGACCGGGGCGCTGGCAAAAATCTGGGAAGACAAAGCCGGCTTTCAGAAGGCGATGGATGACTTTACAGCGGCGGCCGACGGACTGGCCGCAGCAGTGGCAGGTGGTGACAGGGCGGCGGTCGGAGGTGCCTTTCGCAAATTGGGCGGTGCCTGCAAAGGCTGTCACGATAATTACAGAGAAGAGCACTGAGTGTGTCTGACGCCGCGGTCATAGGACGGTGGCGCTGCAGCAACGAGTAACGCAATACAGTGTTCGCGTCTACAGGTAGTTCACCAGCCAGTAGACGCCCGCGCCAACTGCCCCGGCGAGCGGCAGCGCCAGCCACAGTCGATGGCTGACGGAGACGGTATTGGCCACAAGGCGTTTGTAGCCTGTAATCATTGGCATGATCAGGCGGCTACGCTTGTAGAGCGTATAGAAGGCTATCGCTGCGAGGTGCAGACCCACCAGGCCGAGTAGCACATAGTAGGCGTTCCGGTGAATCCTGGTTAGATCCCTGCTGGTGTCGTAGTCAATGAGATGCACGAGTGGACCCTCTAGCATGATGTCGTCATTGCTGAAGAGGCCGGTTCCGGCCTGTATCAGTAACACCAGCAGGAGCGCGACAATCGCAAGACCGCCTGCGGGGCTGTGCCCAACAAAATCGTCGGCTTTGCGGGATGGCAGTTCGCGCAGGTGTCCGATGACCGCCCGTGGCCCTCGCAGGAAGCTGCTGAAACGAACGTGTCGCGGACCAACAAAACCCCACGCTACACGAAAGGTCACCAGCCCGAGGATCCCGTAGCCGCTTAGCATATGGATGTCCATTTCCTCAAAGCCGCCCACCAGCCCCGTGTAAACCGAGATTGCGACTAGGATCACAAGCCCCCAGTGGAAGAGGCGTGTTGCCAGATCCCAGACCAGCACCTGGTCTGGCTCAGCTGTTTCGTCCTCGTCGTCAGGGATATGCATGGCTCAACTCGCTACAGTGAGGTAACGTCGATGGCCTGCCAGGCAATCGAAGTTCGCCGATGCGTGTACACGATGTGCAGAGTATCGACATCGCGAATAACTGAGGGGTACGAGAATTCGCCAGCATCGTCTTCTAGGGTCATGACGCGCCGGAACGATTGACCGTCCTCCGAGATCAGTAGGCTTAGCGGCGATCTGCCGCGAAGAGTGTCATTGCAGACCATTACGAGCCGGCCGTCAGCAAGGCTGGTACCGTCGAGACCGGAGTCCGGGTTTGGCACGTTCGTAGCGGTCATCGGCGACCAGGTCAGCCCGCCATCTGCTGATTCCATGCGACCCACTACGCCCTGCCGGGTCCGGCACAGGGCAAGAATTGCGTTGCGGTCGGGCTTCAGGCCGGAAAGGTCAAAAAGTGAAGGCTGGATGGCATCGAACTCCGCAGGCTGGGTGCAGGGGCCGGTTATGTGCCAGGACTCGCCGAGATCATCTGTCCTGCTGAAGTAGACCTGCCAATTCTGCCATGTGGGTTCGAGCGATCCGCCGCAGAGTAATACCCCGTCGGCGAGTTCGAGCGGTTTGTTCTTCACCGGGCCGCAGGTCGCTGATGGCAGCTGAACTGGGTTACTCCAACTGGCTCCATCGTCCTGGGAGCGGCGCAGCATTGTGCTCCAGCCGGCGATGGTGGCACCAACCTTGTAGAACAGCAGCAACGGCCCTCCAGAGCCTGTTTGGTGCAGGACAGGGTTCCAGCAGGGCACCTGGATACCGGTTGTGTCCTGCCCACGTGTTATCTGCACTGGAGGGCTCCAGGTGCCCTGCAGGTGGCGGCTCTGCCAGATGCCAACGTCCTGGTGTTTCTCATGGGTGCCGCCAAACCAGGCTGCTACGAGCCCCTGCGGAGTCTTTGCGAGCGTTGCGGCATGGCACTGCGGGTGTGGCTCGCCAGGGCTAAAAATCAATTCGGGCATGGGGCAGGTCTGCGCATTCGCCAATCAGCGCCAACTCACGCGGTTAGAGCGGCTACGATGGCGGACCATTCTTCATCCAGCGACGCGCTGGCTGCCGGCTGGTCAGCGCGCCGGTACCAGTATCCCGCGTTCGATTGATCCCCTTCCTTTCGATGGAGATAAGCATGCACCCAGCAGTCGGCCGGGGCGTTGCCCTGGACCCGGTCGTGCGCCGCTTCCCAGTCGCCGTTCCTGTCGAGCCAGAGTGCTTGCAGGGCGCTGTCAGCCTCCGGTGGCGCGTCTGCCGAGAGGCTGGCCATGAAAGCATTCTGATCCATGTTGGGTCCTGAAAATGATTACGTGGCCATCATAACGCTCTGAGGCGTAGTCAGAACAAATAGGAGATCCGCCCTTTACCATCGCTCGGCGCCAGCACCGAAGCAAACCTTCAGCACGTCTGCGNACATGACGAAGATGTGCGAGCGCTGGCTGTCATAACGCTCTATAACCAAGTGTAAATGCTGCCCTTCGGGCAGCTGCCTGAACGGTGCGATGGCCTTATCGTTTGCATGGATCATCTGGATCTCCGCCTCGCGCGGGTCGTCCTAGACGCGACGCCGCTTGCGCCGGAGTTCGCGGATCTTCCGCGTGGTTTCACGCTTGGATAGGTACCGCGGTGGTCACTTGCGGATTTACCGGCTTACCTGATGGTTAGGCCCAAGCCGAATGGCTAGGGTACGCGGGCGGATCGGGCCACGGCCATCAATTTGCCGAGCGGTGCGTTTTCGCGGTAGGTCCAGCCGGAGCCAACGCTGACCTGCGCCTTGGCACCCAGCCGGGGTAGGCGAACCTGCTGCTGTATTTGGCGGCCGTTCCGTACTGCGTGGAACTCGATAATCACATCTGTCAGCGAAAGGTTGGTTCGGTTGGTAACCAAGGCGATGACGGCGCCGTTGCCTGGATTTATTGAACCGCTGGCTTCGATGTGGCGCGAAGGCGCATCCGTAACATCTATCCGCAACCAGGCGTTTGCGGCTTCGGTGCCTGCTGCACCGCCCAGCGATGCGGCTTCGCGAAACCAGATTTTGGCTTCGGATGGCTCACCGGCCGCCAGGGTAAGTTTGCCCAGTTCGTTGCTGGCGACGGCATTGGGTAACAGCTGCATGCTACGTTGAAAGTCCTTGCGTGCGGCGACGGTCTGCCCCAGGCCTGCCGATGCCTGCCCACGACCTAGGTAATAGAGATAGAAATTGTCGTCCCTCTCCAGCGCCGCGTTGAATGCATTGCGCGCGCTGCCGTATTCAGCCTGCGTCAGGTGAATCTCGCCCAACAGGCCATGAAAGCGGGCTTCCTTGGGCTCGAGCTGGATTGCTTGTTGCGCCGATGCCAGCGCCGCCGCCTGCTCCCCAGCGGCCAAGAGCTGGGTGCCACGGTCAAAGGCACGGTAGGCAGGCAGTTTTGCTCTAAGGTATTCAGTGGCCCGCTGGTAGCGGGTCTGGCCAGTGTCGCCTCCGGCGCCAAGGCGCGCGAGCGTTCCCTGATTGCGGCGTACCCGCTCTGGGGAAGGGGGATGGCTCGCGAATAGGCGCTCCATGAGCCCGGATTGGCGATCACCGTGCATCTCCACAAACTTCTGCTGCAGGGTAACGGCGGCTGCCGGGTCGTAACCGGCACGGTGCATGTACTCCATTCCGTACTCGTCGGCCATGAACTCGTCGCCGCGGGAGTAACTCTGTGATAGGACCTGGGCGCTGGTCCCAAAGCCATCCAGGATCTGTTCGCGGAAGTCGTTGTCTTCCAGCGCGGTGTTGGTAACCGCGAGGACGCCTTGCAGCAGTAGGTTGCGATTCGTACGCCGACCTCCGTGGCGGGCGGCGGCGTGGACAATCTCATGGCCGATAACGGCGGCCAGTTCGGCCTCGTTTTCGAGCGCCATGAGCAGCCCTCGGTTCACCGCCAGCTTGCCGCCAGGTAGTGCCCATGCATTGGGAGTTGAGTCGTTCAGGACTACGACGTCGTAATCGAGAGGCGCAGCGCTCACTTTTGTGACCCTGGCGGTGACATCGTGGACGTATTTGCCGAGGCCAGGGTCAGCGGTATAGAGCCCGCCACCCTGCTGCTGCAACGGAGCGTACGCGGCGGCACCCTGTTGGATCATGGCTGCATCGCCTATCAGTGCCAGTTCGGTTTTGCCGGTAACGGGGTTGGTTGTACAGCCAGTGAGCCAGACCAGCGCTGTAAGTATCAGTGTTATGGTTGTGCCGCGCAGTTGCCCCGGGCTGGCGATGGGGTGTTCGCGGCGTCGAGCCGATTCGCTGTAGATGGCTTCGATAGCTGGCACGTTGCGTTCCGAAGGTGTGATGTGGGGCTTCAAAACTCTACTCGGGGCTGTTGATCCGCGCAATTTGTGCGCGGGCCCGAGGGTAACTTTTTCTCGTAGGGATTTTGCTTTGTTTCTTTCTGTATTCGGGAGTCCAAATGTCACTGCTTAGCATTGAAGACATTGCAACGCGCGTCGCTCTGCACCAGCCCGAGACCTATCCCACGACCGAGAAGACTCGCCAGGCCGCGGTTGCAGCGATACTGCGGGAAGGGCGACACGGTACGGAAATACTGTTTATCAAACGAGCATCCAAGGATGGCGACCCGTGGTCCGGGGACATGGCTTTTCCGGGAGGCCACAAAGAAAGCGACGATAGGGANCTTCGCCATACCGCNGAGCGCGAGACACTTGAAGAAATCGATCTCGATCTTCCGGCAACGGCCCGGTTTCTTGGTCAGCTCGATCAGGTCCGTGCCAACCCCCGCATCGAGATGGTGGTGTCACCGTTCCTGTACGTTATGGAGCGGCCGGTGCCTGAACTCACGTTCAGTCACGAGGTGGCGAATGTGCACTGGGGTTTCCTGCCNGAGATGCATGCGGGCAGNACGCTTACCGAGCGGGTTTTCCCNTCATTCGACAAACGACAGCCGTTCCCTGGGTTCGGTGTCGATGGGGAGATTGTCTGGGGACTGACGTTCCGGATGCTGCAGGCGTTCCTTAGCGTGATCGACCCGGCGTACGAGCCTCCTGAGGGATAAGCCGTTCAACGCTGGCTGAATTCGAACGCAAACCCTCCGCTGTCTGCCCGCACCTTCCCCGCAAACGACGGCCCGAAGTGTGCTGGCATCATCAGACTGTCATGGGCGCAGCACTGTTCCAGAACATGGNGGCGGGTGGCAATGGCCTGGTCGGGAAGTTCGCAGTAGGCGCTGTTCCAGTGCGGCTCATACACCTGGATGGGATGATGCAGNATGTCACCCGTGAAGATCGCNTGCTCGNTGGCGTCATCGAGTGAGATGGTGANGCTTCCCGGGGTGTGGCCCGGTGCCGGAGTGACCCGCAGCATGTCCGCAATCAGTTCGGTTTCGCCCTCAATCAACCGCGCCAGGTGCATCACCGGTAGGATGCTGTCNTCGAAGGTTTTGTTGCCTACGCTGTGGAACGCGTCGGGTTCGGGCTCCNTGCGCTCGGCCTTCCAGAAATTGTACTCGGCCTCGGCAAAGANGTAANTCGCGTTGGCAAAGGTAGGCACCCACTGGCCGTCTTTTCGTACCGTGTTCCAGCCGACGTGGTCGACGTGAAGGTGGGTGCACATTACAAAGTCGATGTCGTCCGGCCCGACCCCGGTGTCGCGCAGGCGTTCCATCCAGGGTGATTGCATCTGGTGCCAGTCGTGAAATGGCATCCGGTCTTTGTCGTTGCCGATGCATGTATCCACCAGGATGTTGTGGTGTGGGGTCTGGATGAGCCAGGAGTGCATACTGGAGATGATGTTGCCGCTCGCCTCGTCCGCGTGAATTGGGTAGAGCCACTCCCGGTGTTTCTCGAACATTGCGGGAGTGTAGTCGGGGAAGAAACGTACGGGGTCGAACAGCGGTCCGATGAGTTCTTCTATTCTTGTGACGGTACAGTTGCCCACTTTCCAGGTTTTCAAGAGCGTTCCCCTAGCCTTGAGTGCACGGCCACAATAGACGCGCGTCGCGGGTGATGCCAACTGGGCCGCGGGGTTAGTGCATCTCTGTCTCGTTACACGGCGCTAGCTCGGATTCGGGCGTTGTATAGCGCGCTCAGCAGAGTCGGAGCAACGCACCTATAATGCGTTGCCCGGTCGCATGCACGCCTCGTGTGGAAATGGCGACTTGTTAACGTCACGACTTAATTGAACTCAACAGAGAAGACACAAGAATGAGCAAGAAAAAAGTTGCTGTGCAGCTCCCGCCCGTTGCACACGAGGCACCGGTCAGTGAGCGGTACTCGCTCGAACTCGAAGCGCTGGATGCGGTGGCGGAAATCATCGAGGTAGATGGCAGCACGCCCGGCTCCTTCATCCAGGGGGCCAAGGATGCAGACGCGATCATTACCTCTTGGGGCATCCGTATCGATAAGCAAATCATCTCCGGGCTTGAGAACGTCAAGATCATCGGTGTTGCGAGCGTGGGTGTCGACATGGTCGACGTGGACGCGGCAACTGAGGCTGGCATCGTTGTGACCAACGTGCCTGACGTGTTTATCGAGGAAGTGGCGGACCACACGATGTCGCTCCTGCTCGCAACGGCCCGGCGCCTGAAGCTCATGGATCAGATGGTGCGCGATGGGCGTTGGTTCAAAGGCCGTCCGGTCCTGAATGAGATTCCTCGCCTTTGGGGTCAGACTCTCGGGCTCGTATCGTTCGGCAACGTAGCGCGCGCGGTAGCCCGCAGGGCCAAGGCTTTTGGCTTCCACATCATTGCACATGACCCGTACATCTCTGAACTGAAGATGGTTGGTGAAGGGGTTGAGCCGGTATCCAAGCAAGAACTCTTCGAGCGCTCGGACTACCTTTCGATCCACCCGGGTTTGAATGACGGTACCCGTGGCATGCTGAACAAAGCGGCTTTCGATGCCATGAAAGACACTGCATGTGTCATTAACTGCGGCCGTGGTGGGACGATCAACGAGAAAGACCTGATCGAAGCGCTGCAGACCGGTAACATCGCCGCCGCTGGCCTCGACGTACTGGAGCAGGAGCCTCCGGAAGCGGACAACCCACTTTTCCAGATGGACAACGTCATGCTCACTCCGCACGCGGCCTCAGCTACGAGTCGGATGCGTCCCGAGACCCGTCGCCGGGTGGGCCGAGAAGTCGCCCTTGCCCTTGAAGGCAAATGGCCCATGAGCTGCGTTAATCCAACGGTCCTCCCGAATACGGATCTGGAGCGCTGGCAGCCATACCCAATGGAGAGAGGGCCGAATCGGTAAACAGAACCTGCAAGAAACTGTGCGGGGCTCTGCCCCGCCTCACGATCGAACGGGACTCGCAAGTACTGCTGTCGGAAGGAAGTCTCCACGACTCACGGGCGAGGCATGGGATTCACACTAAACGGCCTGGAAGTCTACGCAAGCGTTGCCAAGCGCCTTGAATCGAGGCCGGGCTTCCTGCACAGAGCCTCCTCATAGTTAATCTTTGAGGAACGGCGGTGCCCGCGGGCCCTGATCCGGTCTTCTATCTCGGTGTTCAGGGCTGTGCCAAGGCTAATACTCTGGATTTGGAGTTGATAGCCGCGGTCCTATCTCCCTCATGACGTACGCGATTGTTGAGTCCCATCGATAGTGCGCGCCCGGACTTGTCGTGTACCGCGCGATATTCGACCTCTCCCCACCTTGTGCCGTCGAGCTCCGTGGCCACATAGCACCNGTANTGTGGTGAGCCGGTCTAGCCAATCTCAGGCAGGTCCTGCTTGTTCAGGTCATCGACGGTGACTCCGCCTTCAAACTTCAATCGGGTGTGTCCTGCNCGCTCGGAGTGNTGGCGTCGGCATCGTCAATACCTTGCGTTGCCAAATCGGCAACGGCTTCCGACATTGGCGGGTTAATTTTTTTGGTTTCGTAACACCAGGTCAGAAACTGTGCGACACCAAACTTGACATGTTCAGAGCGCGGTGAGGCAAACATATCGAACGCGTGCTGGGCGCCNGGGATTTCAAAGTAAACGGCGGGCTGGTCTGAGACAGCNTTCAGTTTCTGATGTAACGCACGGCCGTGTGCCAGCGCAACCAGGCTATCGTGGGTGCCATGCACGATCAGAAAGGGTGGCGCNTCCGGCGTAACGTTGTGCAGAGGGGAGCTTGCGCGATACTGTTCCAGGTTGTCGCTGACGCGGGTTTTCATGATGCGGTCTTCGATGAAGCGGATGCCGCCGGCATGGTTGTCCAGGGCATACTCGCCAGTAAAGTCGTACATCCCGTAATACGGGACTGCCGCTGAAATGCGGGTATCCCGCTCTTCAAAGCCCGGTTGGAACGCCGCGACGCTAGGCGTCAGCGCAAGCAAAGCGGAGAGATGCCCACCCGCCGAGCCGCCTGTGACAGCTACAAAGCCGCGATTACCGCCATATTCCGCGATGTTGTCTTTGATCCATACAACTGCCTGCTTGCAGTCGATCAGATGTTCGGGGAACGTCGCTGTTGGTGATAGGCGGTATGAGCAGGCGACGCAGATCCAGCCATGACGTTCAGCCATATGATTCATGAGCGGCAGTGCCTGCTCGTTCTTGCTGCCCATGTTTTCGGTCCATGCCCCCCCATGGATTTGCAGGAGGACCGGGGCGTTAGCGCCTGAGCCGCGTCGCCGGTAGATATCAAGGGTTTGGTCGTAGTTGCCATAGGGCCGGTCCTTGATGACCTCGACGCCTGAGGAAATGGGGCGGATCGGCAGCAGCATGTCCCGCTGGTCGGGTTGTGTTTGCAAGCGCGAACGAGCTTCCGTCCCTAGGTCGCTGCGCCAGTCGGTACCCAGACCGGCATCAAGTGCCCTGCCAAGACTTCTCGGCAGGGAGCCGGCGTCGGCGTGAAAACGCCAGAGCGCCAGCCAACTAATCAGGACGATCAGCATGCCCACGGCGCCGCTGAGGCCTTGGATACCGCCTGCCTGCCAGAACAACAACACCACAGCCGCTTGCACCGCGATCTGCTGTACCGCCAGTTCGCCGGTCAGCCAGCCGGCAACGAAGCTCACAACCGCGGGCTTCTCGGCATGCAGGACGGGGTTGTGCACGTTGTAGGCAAGCGCGCCTAAGATCAGCGCAGTAATGAGAAATAGCATCGGCATTCGCCAGGGTTATTGGATCGGCTTCGGAGACTCCATTATGATCGCCGGCTTCGTGGCGAAACAGTCCCCTTCGCATCCAGGGCACTTGGATCGTTGCTGCAGGCGACGATTGGTGAAGGGCGCAACCTTGTTGCGATCTATAACTACAAACCCGAAGGTGAGTAGTGCCATTCGACCCAGCTTTTGATTGGCGCTTCGGACCCCATGTGATAGAGCATTTCGAGATTCTAGANGACGTGCCGTTTGCGGACGGCGCCAGCTTCTCTGGCCATANCTACCNTCTCTTGCAGGGNCGGATGCACGGCAAGGTTGATCCGCTGGATNCTGCAAATGCCGCCATTGTTGATCTGGAACTGGCGCCGCGAGANGCTGATGGNTTCGTCCGGTACAGNGCAGACGTTACGCTCATTAAACCGACAGCCGGTCCCGCCGCTGCGGCGCTGGTGGAGGTGCCCAATCGCGGCAATCGGCTGATGGCGCGAAGCTTTCACCGGGTGGTGACGCTCAGTCCTGCGGACACCCTGCTACCTGGAGATGGCTGGCTCTTGCACCGGGGACTGGAACTGGTGTCCATTGGGTGGCAGTGGGACGCTCAGGGCGAACATGCCATGCGCATTGATGTGCCCGAGGCGCGCATGGCGGAGTCGCCGGTGAGCGGCGAGGTGATGGTGGAATTGCGTCCGGACCGTGCAACCCCGTCGCTGCGGCTTATCAGCCTTGGTCAGGAGCGGCCGTCTTATCCCGTCCACGACCCCGAAAGCTCCTTGAGCCGTTTGCTGGTCAGGCAGTTTGAAGACGATCAGCCGCGGACGATCCCCCGCGAACAATGGCGGTTTGCTCGTGTTTGCGACGGTGACGAGATCCCAAGCGACATCCACATTACCCTCGACGGCGGCTTCGAGCCTGGCCTTATCTATCAACTTGTCTACGAGACCTGCGCGGCACCGGTTGTGGGCCTGGGGTTGCTGGCGATCCGTGATTGCGCGGCCTGGCGCCGGGCAAACGGCGTGGGTCATCTGTTTGGTTTTGGTGTCTCGCAAACGGGGAGGGTGTTACGTCATTTCCTTTACGCTGGGTTGAACTGCGTAGAAGACGGCCAACAGGTTTACGACGGTTTGCTTGTTCACATTGCCGGAGGCCAGCGTGGTGACTTCAATCATCGGTTTGCCCAGCCCACGGTCGCCGCGGTGCCGTCTTTCGGGCAGAGGTTCCCTTTCGCCGGGCCGGTGCTGAGCGATCCCTTTACGGGTACGCGCGATGGGCTCTATGCGCTTTCGATGCAGCAGGCCTGCATGCCCAAGGTAATCTTCACTAATACCTCCTAGGAGTACTGGCGGGGTGATGCAGCACTAACTCATGTCAGCTCCGACGGGACCTATGATCTCGATGAGGCTGAAAACAGCCGGGCCTATATGTTTGCAGGTACGCATCACATCGGGGGTCTGCTGATTCAGGGCGCACAACTGAAGCAGCTGCCGTTGGGCATCGCGGTTGCCGAAGGCCTGAATGTCGTTGTGTTTGCGCCCCTGTTGCGAGCTGCTTTTGCTAATCTGGAGGCGTGGGTCAGAGACGGTGTCGCTCCGCCCCAGAGTCGAGTACCGCGCCTGGCTGATGGTACTCTGGTAACCCGAAATGAAGTGATGGGTCGGTTTGCGGGTCTGCTGCCTTCAGCCAAGTTGCTGGACCCCAATAAACTGCCTCGGCTGCGGCGGATAGACCTTGGCCCAGCCTCGGTGGACGGGGTGGGCGATCTGTTGCCGCCTGCGGAGTTCGAGGCCTATCCGGCTCTGGTCGCGGCGGTTGACGATGACTTGAATGAACGCGCAGGCATTCAACTCCCGGACATCTCGGTCCCGGTTGGCAGCCACACCGGCTGGAACCCCAGGGCGGAGTCGGCCGGCGCACCGGATCAGCCAGCCATCTTTGCGGGCTTTACGCGCTTTTTTGCGCCTGACGCTGAGGCNGCGGCCGCGGCTGGAGACCTGCGCAGGTCGATTGCCGAACGTTACTCCAGTCGCGACGAATACGAGGGCAAAGTGCGCGACGCNGCGGGCCNGCTGGTGGCCGAACGGCTTCTGCTCGCCGAGGATTTGGATTGGGTGGTGGACAATGCCCTTGCGCGCTACGACGCGGCGACCGGGTAAGCCTGGAATGCCGCGCTCGAATCTCTGAGCCTCAGCTGGCGCGCTGTCGTGCCAGTGTCATCGGGTTGGTAGGATAATGGTTTGGCACATGGAGTCTCTTCGAGATATGAGANCCGAACTCGACCTCCGGCTTGGGTTGAGCAACTTTCGCTCTCTGCTCGCGGTCAGGCAATAACCTTGAAGCGACTGCTTCACGAATCTGCTGTCGGCACGACCGCCCGTGGGTGTCATTCATCGGCCAGCGCGTATTCCAATGCCGTTTCAGCTTCGTGACCCGCCAGTTGGTGGCCTAGATAGCGGCCGGCAAGAACCGTGCGGTTGATGGGGTGTAATGAAATAAAGGCGGTACGATGTTGGCCGTTACTGATAAGCACCTGGCCCAGTGAGTTCCATGTGACAACTTCGGTAATGCCTCGTGAGTGCAGAGCGTCAATTGCGGCGTCACCGGCCAGGGCGCCGAAGACTGTATCGAGATCGCGTCGGTGGGCGAAGACTATGGAACACGCACTGAGACAGCGGTCGAGCTCACGAATGGATTCGCTCTCTGACCACAACGTGGGGCAGGGCCCCAGCAGCAACGCGACCCTTTTGCCTTTATTGCGAAAGTCGCGGATGAGTTGCAGGAGTGTTTTGCGTCCAGCGTCTGTCAACAAAGCTATCGAAGTTGCAGTCAGGGCGATGCTGTCGCAGGTGGTAAGCTCCCGCAAGTAGCCCCTGTGGACTGGGAACATCCTTCGTATCGCGGTGCCTGAGCGCCAGGTCATAGGGCCCGTGGACGCTCCGCTGTCCACTGCGATAGNGGGCAGTTCACCGGGGAGGCGTTGGATAAAGGTGGTTTGTACGCCAGCATCNNCNAGTGCGCGCACCGCGCTGTCGGACAACGGGTCGTCCCCGAGCGCGGTTGCAAGGCAGACCTGGACCGATTCACCTGTACCTGCTGCCGCGATCGCAAGCTGCGCACTNTCGCCGGCTGGCCGAGTCTGGATACCACTCTCACCAATGTTGATCATGGTCTCACCAATAACGGCGAGCCGTGGCGCCGGTGTGCCAGTNGCCTGATCCCCAGGGTTCACGTTGGGTCGTTGCGAAGTATCGCTGCGATCAGTTGNGCGTGCGCGTCGCTGTCATTCAGTGCCGGTACATAGGTGAAGGCGGGGCCGCCTGCCTCCATGTAAACCGCGCGGTACGTGAGGTCTATTTCTTCGAGCGTTTCTAGACACTCAACCGCAAAGCCTGGGCACAACACGCGCACCGCCTGGCNTTCGTTGGCCAGGCGGGTCAGTACGTCCTCGGTATAGGGTTGTAGCCAGGGANNGGGGCCGAAACGGCTCTGGAAGGCTACGTCCCAGGTGCCNTCGGCCAGTTTCCCNGCTGCTGCAACGGCGGCGGCGGTTTCCCTGCACTGGGCCTCGTACGGTTCATGTTTCGCCTGCGCAACCGGGGTACCGTGAAAAGAGAACAGGGTGAACATGTCTTCGACCCGCGGGTTTAGGCTGGCGGCAAGTGCCTGGATATACTCCGGTCGGTTGTGGTAACTCTCGACAAACCTTAGGTTTGGCGTCGCAAGTGGGGTGGTGACTTGATCCTGTACTGCGCCGGTTGTCGAGCCGGTGTACTGGGGGTATAGCGGCAGCACAACGGTCTGGGCAAACGAATCGGCGCCTTGCAAAGCGTGGGCCAGCGAGGGCTCACCATAGGTCATTGCTACGCGGACCTCCCACTCGTCCCCGAGCGCGGCATTGGTCTTGTCCGCGAGCCCGTGGGTCAGTAGTCGAAGTGGTGAATCCTCCTGCCAGATCTGCGCATATTTTTCACGTATTCGCTTAGGCCTGAAAGGCAGGATGAAGCAGTGCAGAATTGGCAACCAGAGCATGCGCGGCAACGTAACAACCCGCGGGTCCGACAAGAACTCCCTCAGCCAGACTCGGATTGCATCTGTGTCCAAGGATTGGGGTGTGCCAAGATTGACAAGGATGGCTAGTTTTCGGGGCATGNCGGCTCCGCAGGGTCTGCTCCGTATTGTACGGNGCGTCGCCTCGCTTGCGGGGAACAACGTAAGAGAATTGGCGCAGTTGTGAGACTGTCCACGTGAAGCCGGNGCTCTTTGTAGGTGCTTCTGCNATCCCATCTCTATCAAGCGAGATGGATTGAGCGTGCGAGGTATCAATTACGCGGAGATTACAGCTNNCGAGGAAGTTGACTCGTTCGTCTATTTNTAAACTTCTCGTCGCATCANNCTGGAAGACTTTGGCGTCGATGGTNACGTTTTGGNGTTTGCCCATTCGTTCCTGAAGTTGTAGGNGGGAACGAGATCGNTTTTGGCAATGACGANNCCGGATCGCTGATTGTNGGAAACGCAACGGCCGCAATCCTCGGTGCCAACACGCGGACGACGGCATTCGGCGGCCTCGACCGTGAGCTCCCTGGGTCATCATTTAGGAGGGTGAAGGGCCCGATGAGCAGCTGAGGGTCAACGGGCGCACCAGAATTATGGAGAACTGCGTAGTGTTTCTTCTCCAATGGCACGTTCAATAGTGACATTGAGATGGATCAGAGCTCTTTAATGACGCTGGAGCCGGAAGAGGAAGGCTGTTCGATCTTCTCGGTCCAAATTCGGCGTTTCACAACGCTACGAAGGGCACTTCATCTCTGCAAATAGCAGAGTCTGG